>JAURMN010000173.1 GCA_030830725.1 Balneolales bacterium
CAGCAGGAGGTTATCTGCGAGCCGCTGGTCTTATGGAAAGGATGACTCACTTCACAACCATAGAGGAATCATCCGAGGTATTCGACCCTGAAATAACGGAAGAATATCTCCGTATTTGGGAGAAAGAGGGTTTTTTCTCGGCTTTTTATCGGTTTATGAGCCAAAATGATTCCTGGAAGCGTGTGATGACTCAGCCCGATGGCGAACGCGTGTTATCGAATCTACAGCAACTTGCTATGGAGATCCAACAAGCTCAGACTGAAGAGAAATGGAGTCCTTCACACATGCAGAATTGGCTGCAAAGAAGAATTACTCACGCGGATTCACAACGGGAAGATGAAGAGAATAATTTAGAAACCGATGATGATCGAATACGGTTAATGACGCTTCACAAAAGTAAAGGATTACAATTTCCCATCGTTTTTTGTCCTGATTTATGGAAACCAACTGCTTCAGGATCTGACAATGGAGGAATCATTTCCTATCATTTGGAAACAATGGAACATGTTTTGGATCTTTCACCAAAATCCTCTCCAACCCGTCAGATAGCCATTTCATCTCAGTTAGAAGAAAAAAGAGCAGAGCTGATACGTACGGCCTATGTTGGGTTAACAAGAGCAGAAAGTCAAATTCGACTCTTTTGGATTCAGACCAAAGAGTCCAAAACAAGTGGACTGTATGGATTATTGCCTTTGCAGGATACTTCATTGAGGAGTGAGGATCTTTTTCAAAATGAGCACTCAAAAGATGTGGTTGCCAACTTTTTTGATTCTTTGAAATCAATATCTGATGTTTTTCAAATTCAAACTTTTTCACCCGGTCGTGGTTCAAAGCCTTTGAGCGAAACTTTTGACTCCAAATATTCCACCCCAAGTTCAAATCCATTCTCATTTGCGCCCAAACCTTACAATGGACCCTTTTATTTAGAAAATCTAAATTCAACTACAGAATCATTTTCTTCTATTCAACGGTGGATTTCTGCTGGGAAAGCTTCCTTACCTAACCCAACAGAACGACATATCGACGATTACTATCAATTCGATTCTGATACTTCACTCTCGGATCGATTAAACGACGAAGGTACGATGGATGTGAACAAGACCATTGATTCATCTGTCATCATGGATTATGTGTCCGATAATCAAGAGCGATATAGTCGATTTGACTTACCCAAAGGTGCGGCTTTTGGAAACTTTTTTCATACTTGTATGGAAGATAAGCGATTTAGTTTTGCTTCCTTTGATTCGCTTAAACTTTCGGATCTGGATTGGCTGAGATCGCACATGAATCGTTCTGGGTATCCAGACTATCTTCTTCCTCCAATTGCGAAGGCTCTGGACGAAATTTGTCAAACGAAGTTGGATGATTTTTCCCTCAGTGAACTCGCACCTCAAGAAGAACTTCGGGAAATGGAGTTTTTTCTTCCAATAAAAAAAGGGAAACTTGCCAATCTCCTGTCCATACTTCGAAATGAAGAGAATTTGAGTGTGACTAGTTTTACCGAATCGCAGGGTTTTTTAAACGGATTTATTGATTTAATTGTAATTCGTAATGGAAAAGTCTGGATCCTGGATTATAAAACTAATTATCTGGGGGGAAATCCAGAAGAGTATACCCCTGAGCAGCTTAAAATGGTTATCAAGCAAAGCTTGTATGATCTTCAGTATACGCTTTATACACTTGCCCTTAAGCGTTATTTACAAATCTGGCTTCCGGGATATGATCATGCGCGTGACTTTATGGGAGTTGTCTATCTTTTTGTTCGCGCCCTAGAAAGGGGAACCGAGTATGGAATTTGGAGAGACCGTCCTGAGGATGTCCTAGTTCAAAAAATTGAGGAGATATTTCTTGATAATGATGGAGAATTTTGATGATTCGGACACATTCTTCTTTTTACTCTCCTGAGTCTGATTCGATTTATCGTCAGATTGATCAAGTTATTTTTCACTTAGAAACTCGATTTCAGCCTCTAAGTGAAGCTTTAAAAACAGCGATTACTCTTTATTATCTGTTCACATCACGAGGACATACCGCGATTCCACTAGATTATCCCGTTAATGATTTACTAAAGCAGACGGAGTGGTATCCAGGAAGGACGGGTCTTTCTTCCGTGTGTTCGACCCATCAAATCCAGGGTGAAATCGATAGGCTAAACCATCAGGAAATCTTTCCTTTTGTCATTGATGAAGGGTTATTCTACTCGAAAAGAACTCAGATAATGGAACAGTTTATTTCGGACTATCTGAATGAGCGAATCTCAGAACAAATGGAGCAGGATTTAAATTGGCTTGAGGAAGGGGAGTTGGATTCAACCTTTCAAACCCTTTTTCCGGATGCAGAGATTAATTCAGGTCCGATGCAGGCAGCTAAACTTCTTTTAAAAAATAGATTTTCAATTCTCACAGGTGGACCGGGAACGGGTAAAACTACAGCTGCTGTATCTCTCATTTTGAGTTGGATACGAGTTCAAATAAAGATCGGAAACAGACCTCATTTAGAGACTCTGCCACGCATTTCCAAGCCAAAAATTGCACTTGCGGCTCCTACGGGTAAAGCTGCAGCAAGATTGGTACAAAGCATCGCGGAGAAGCTTGAGTGTTTAGAAATTACGGATTCTGAAAGAGCATGTATTCCGACCAAGGCCTTAACCTTGCATCGTCTTTTACATCCATATCAAAAAAACACAGTCTTACCTGATCCCAGAAACGAGGAATATCTACCTTACGATCTCATTGTTGTGGATGAAGCATCGATGATGGATTTAACGTTGTTTTATACCCTCATTCGCCGATTAAACCCTCGAGCCAGTCTGTTGCTTATTGGAGATCAATATCAGCTTGAATCCGTCGATTCAGGTGCTGTTTTTCGTGATTTATGCTCTATCGACACTTTTTCAGATCGTTATCGTGTCACACTTACCAAAAACTGGAGATTCGATTCAGAAAGTGGCATCGCAAAGTTGTCAGAGAAGATATTAACAAGTTCCGAATCATTCCGTTCACCGAATAGGAATATCGATCGCGATGATCCTATATCTGATCATCGGATTAAAGAACAGGAAGACACACCGTCTTCACTGTTCAAAGACTCTCATTACGATGATATTTATCTACATGAATGGGATCATGAAGCTACACACTGGGAACGGATTTATGACTCCTTTAGCGAACGTTATTCCTCTATTCGTACAGCTGAAGCAACTCAGATGATACAGAAATGGTCAGAAGAAATCTGGCTCACACCCCTTAGATTAACTTCTTTTGGATCCGATTATTTGAATTCTATGATCCAAGAAAAGATTGTTCGTAACTATTCACCTTATTTGGAGGGCGGATGGTTTCATGGAAAGCCATTCATTGTAACCAAAAACAATTACAGTATTGGGGTATTCAATGGTGACAGAGGTGTGTGTTTTCAAGATAATAAGGGGAACCTTGTACTATTGATCGAAACGTCAGGTCAGCTTCAAGAATATCCTTTAAAGACTCCTCTATATACAGAACCGGCTTGGGTCTTAACCGTTCATAAAAGTCAGGGATCTGAGTTTGACCGTGTTCATTTAATTCTACCAGAGCAGACGCATCCGCTACTTCATCGGCAATTACTTTATACGGCAGTGACGCGGGCAAGAAAAGAGTTTATCCTCTATGGACATTCTGCTCTTTTGGATCAGGCATCCTGTAAAGACCAAGTCCGATTTACAAACCTTCAGAAATACGTGAAAAAACGGGCGTCTTTCTAAGTTGACCATCCATGATCTGGATTGTTCGAAAGGGGTATTTTTTGACTAAAGCGTGATCATGAGTCACCATAAGTACGGACATCCCTCTTCGGTTAATTTGTCTTAATAAGTCCATAATCGATTCAGCTGCTGAGGGATCGAGATTTCCGGTTGGTTCATCGGCCAATAAAATTTCAGGATCATTGGCCAGAGCTCTGGCAATCACCACTCGTTGCTGTTCACCCCCCGATAAATCGGTAGTTTTTGATTTCTGTTTATGAGTAAGTCCTACCTGATTTAAGAGCTCTAATACTTTCTCTTTAATTTCTTTTCTGTTTTTGCCGGTGATTTCTAAAGCAAAGGCAATATTTTCAAAAACATTGCGATCATGTAAGAGTTGAAAATCCTGAAAAACAATCCCGAGTTTTCGTCTTAATCCTGGGATTTCCGTATTGCGCAATGTATCGATTCGTGTCTGACCCACATATACTTCACCCCGAGTTGGAATCGCATCTCTGTAAATCAATTTTAAGAGAGAACTCTTACCAGAACCAGTATTTCCAATCAGATAACAGAATTCCCCTCTATCTAATGAAAAATCTACTGAGTCTAGAATCGTTTTACCCTGATAAACAAGAGAAACATCAGAGAGCCGAATAATTGGATTATGAGTCATATGGAATAGACATCTTGTAAGAGCTATACGTTATACAAAACGTTGAAAAGTATAGATTCTCTTCTACCTTTTAAAGCTTATTTTTTTAATGTGGCACACAAACAATACAGATTCTGTGAGACGACTCTTCTGCAATCTCGAGTTCAAAATCACCATAACTGGCCAGTATAATCCAATTTGCTTTTTCAACTGCCTGCTTGATCTCACTAAATGTATATGCCCGCTGGATGTGGGTTTCTTCTCCAAGTAATGAGTTGGTGATATCTTTAAGTGAAAAGACGGAGAATTGATTCGTATGAATACGACTTTTAGA
>JAURMN010000174.1 GCA_030830725.1 Balneolales bacterium
GTTTCTTCACCATCACGCATCGAATAGACTAAATCTCCGATGGACACTCGGAAGTCGGCCATTTGGGCTTCGGTCGGATCACCGGTAATTCCTCTTTCTGATTTGAACAGTTCAAATAGGCGGCTGGCTTGCGCATCCGAGACTTCACGAATACTTCCAACATACGGCCCCGCTTCCCGAACCAGATATACATTTTTCCCTTCACCTCTCAACTGCTCAAGCAGTGCCACATCTTCTGGCGAAGGCTCGTGGGATGGTGGTGGAGCCAGGTCGTCAAAAATCCGTGGTGAGCTCACGATCGCGGCCTCTTCAGGGGAGTCTAACGGCACTTTAATGACTTCGATTCTAAAAAGTGCGGAGTTTGGATCCTCGCTTGGCATAGCGGATGAACATCCAGGAAGTTCCTCATCTGGTCGCACCATGGATGAACCCGAAACGTAGATATAGATATTCTCATCGTCATCTGGATCTTTTAATACACTGTGAGTGTGAGAACCACGACATGTCTGAACGTTGGCGATATATTCTGGATTCTCCACATCACTGATATCAAAAATCCGAATTCCACGAAGGCGTTCTTCGCTTACCCGACCTCGAACTCCTTGAGTCCCACAATCCAATCGTCCTTCAAGCCCCTCTCCAGACACAAAAAGTAAATCTCCATAGACAGAGACGTCACTCTGGGATGCCGGGCACAAATATTCACTTACAAGTTTTGGACTAACAGGATTGGTGATATCCCAAATCATAACTCCATCAAAATTACCCTGTATGACATAAATGTCCTTGAAAGCCAGATCCGAGTTTACACTTCCCACAAAGGTAGTGGGTGGAGGGGTGTTGGAGATGAGTTCCAGGTTCCAGATCGCTTCTTCGGCATCAAACAATCCAGGAGCGAGTCCTTCACGCGGATCTGGAGATGGGCGTTCTACCACTGAGAGGGGTAATGGAGTGATAGACTTCATTGCCGAGAAAGATGCATCCTGGACTCCCATCTCGAGGGTGCCCACATTATTTTGGGTTGAGCAGGATGCAAGAAATAGGAAAGGGGCTACAAAGAATCCATAGCGAGAGAACGTTTTCATAGGCTTCAAAGGCAGAGGAGTGTCGAGCAAAGTGTATGATTGAGAAAAAGAGGGTAGTTCTTCTCAGATAATGGTAAAAAAAGCGCACTTTGCAAAAGACTTTGCGAAAGCCTCTTTCACCCCATATATGGATAACGCCAGTCGCTCGGTGGATTCGTAGTTTCCTTCATGGATCTCATGGATAGCCAGCGATACAGATGCGGGATACTTCCGGCCTTGTCGTTGGTTCCTGATTTCCGGCTACCTCCAAAGGGCTGCTGATTGACGATGGCTGCCGTGGGTTTATCGTTGATATAAAAGTTTCCTGCAGCATTGCGCAGTTTGTCACTCATTTTCTTCAACATGTGACGGTCACGGGCAAAAATAGCTCCCGTCAATGCGTAAGGCGAGGTGGATTCACAGAGATCGAGAGTCTGCTCAAACTCTGTAGACTTGTAGACATATACCGTCAGAACTGGGCCAAAAATTTCCTCTTCCATCGTCTTGAAATGAGGATTAGTGGTCAGGATCACGGTTGGCTTGATGAAATAGCCCGTGGAGTCATCGTAATCTCCACCAATGATAATCTCGGCATCTTTCGCCTCGCGAGCGTATTCGATATATCCGGAAATTTTGTCAAAGGCTTTTTTATCAATTACTGCACCCATGAAATGTGAAAAATCCTCAATGTCACCCACGGTGATTTGTGCGATTTCCTCTTCAAGATGCTTGCGAACATCTGACCAAAGATTATCCGGCACATACATACGAGAAGCTGCTGAACATTTCTGACCTTGGTATTCGAACGCCGCACGAATCGCTGCGGTAGCAATCACTTTCGCATCTGCAGATTCATGCACCATAATGAAATCTTTACCACCGGTTTCGCCTACGATTCGAGGGTAGGTTTTATAGGTCTCGATATTATTCCCGATGGTTTTCCAGAGGTGGTGGAAGGTGGCAGCTGATCCGGTAAAGTGTAATCCGGACAGATCAGGTGAAGCCATTGCGGGATTTCCCACATCGGCACCCTCGCCAGGCAGGAAATTAATGACTCCGTCTGGTAAGCCTGCTTCATGAAGTACCTTCATGAGGAAATAATTTGAATACAGAGCAGTTGGTGCTGGTTTCCAAAGGACCACGTTTCCACAAAGGGCTGGTGCACCAGGAAGATTCCCCGCAATCGCCGTGAAGTTGAATGGGCTGACAGCGAAAATAAACCCTTCGAGTGGCCGGTACTCCACGCGGTTCCACATCCCGTCAGGAGAAAACGGCTGGTCTTCGATGAGTTTTTGTAGATACCAGGAGTTAAACCGGAAAAAATCTGCTAATTCCCCGGCCGCTTCGATCTCAGCTTGATGTGCGGTTTTGGACTGACCCAGCATGGTGGATGCATTCATCAACATCCGATAGGGACCTGAAACTAAATCGGCTGCTTTATTAAATACGGCTGCACGCTCTTCCCAGGGAAGGGCCGCCCAAGAAGCTTGAGCTTTTTTTGCAGCTTCGATGGCGATGGCCACCTCTTTTTCGCCACATAAATGAGCTTTGGCAAGAACATGTCCGTGATTATGCGGGCATACCACATCCAAAAGACGCCCTGTTTTCACCTCTTTTCCACCGATAATGGCCGGAATCTCGATCGTCTCTGATTTCAGACGCTTGAGCTCTTTTTGCAACGCATCACGTTCGGGCGTACCCGGCGCAAAAGAGAAATAAGGTTCATTTTTGGGTTCTCTGAGATGAAAAGTGGCCTGACTCACGATGTTAGCTCCTGATTCTTGAATCAATTTGGTTAAAAAATAATACTCGTTTTCAATAGATGTTTCTTAAACTACTTGACGATAAACTTAACCCTTTTTAAAGCAGACCTCAACACAATTCTAGAATCACAGATCCACATCATGACCTACCCAAAGAATCTTCAACTAAGCGCAAAAAAACTATTATTTGGTTTACTAATTACATTTCTCGCGATTACCGCTTGTTCCGATTCGCATACGAGCACTTCTCCAAATATCCCAGACAGGAATACTTTTATTCAGGCCGAGTATCTCGAGACGATCGCGTACTACGGTAGCGCCAAATCACTTCGCGAAATATCTGGTCAAATCAGTGACGAAACAGGTTTTTGGGGACTGGATGATAGCGGGAATGCCAATGCGATTCTTAGAATCAACACCGAAACCGGTGAAGTGTTGCAACGTGTCACGGTTTCGAATGCGGAAAACACCGATTGGGAAGAGTTGGCTGATGATCCAGACTTTATCTATATCGGTGATTTTGGAAATAATCGCGGGAATCGGCAGGATTTAACCATCTGGAAAGTGTCACGGGCGGATATTCCGGCGGAAGATGGACCGGTGTCGGTTCAAGCCGAGCCAATTCGTATTTCCTATGCGGCCCAGACCTCATTCGAAACCTCAAACGATCATAATTTTGATTGTGAAGCGATGATTTCACTTGGCGACGAGTTGATTCTTTTTAGTAAAAATCGTGGGGATGGCCAGACCTATGTGTATCGCGTTCCCAAAACACCCGGCGAGTATTCCCTTACCCCGGTTGAGACCTTTAATGTTCAGGGATTGGTCACCGGTGCAGATCTAAATGAAGCTACCGGCGAGCTTTGGATGACCGGGTATATGCAGAATGCCGCCACGTCATTTTTGATCAAAACCACCCCTGCAGACGGACAGTTTTTCCGTGAAGGGGCTGTGGAGCGTTACAATATCGGAGTCCCTGAGGTGACCTGGCAGATTGAATCGATCTCCTTTACCCCGGATGGGCGCCTGCTCTTTGGGAATGAAGAGGAGCACTTGGGAATTCCGCCGTCAATCTGGGAATTCAAGTTTTAGGCGAATTTTAGGAGTCGCCGAATCCAACCCAATTTTGACTCAGAATAGGGTGGGTATTTTACCGGAACATCAAGGCTGAAACTCCGATGGACGACTGGTTTTTTGCGACTAAACGCTTCGAAGCCAGTTTTTCCATGATAAGCCCCCATCCCGCTATTCCCCTGGCCACCAAAGGGTAGGGAGAGATTAGCCAATTGTGCAATGGTATCATTTACGCACCCTCCTCCAAAGGGAATCCGTTGCACAAGATCTTGGGCAAAGGCTTGGTTTTTGGTAAAGGCGTAGAACGCGAGGGGTGTTTCACCCGAATTCACAAACTCGACGACCTCGTCTGAGTTTCGATAAGTGATTAGTGGTAATACAGGCCCGAATATTTCTTCACTCATTAATGGATGCTCGCGATCAACTTCGACGAGTGTGGGTTCTATGAATCGGGTTTCTGCATCTGAGAATCCACCCAAGGCAGCCTCTTTTGACGTAAAGAGCTTGGTGATGCGGTTAAAATGTCGATCGTTGATAATTCGCGCCATATCAGCGAACCGAGTTTGTGGATTCGCCCCACTCGCATCTGGATAAAACTCCCCGAGCACTCTTTTCGACGCTGCGATAAAAACCTCTTTCACCGACTCGTGTACCATCACATAATCCGGTGCAACACATGTCTGCCCCGCATTGAGGCATTTCCCCCACCAAATTCGCCGAGCCGTCACCGTCATATCGGCATCATCATGTACAATTGCCGGACTCTTTCCGCCCAACTCCAGAATCACCGGAGTCAAATTCTCAGCCGCCGCTTTCATGACCAGACGCCCAACCTGAGAAGAACCTGTATACATAATCAAATCAAACGGCATAGCTGTTAACTCTGCAGAAATCTCCCCGTCCCCCTGCACCACAGTCAAAACCGACGGATCAAAATAGCGCTCCACTAATTCAGTCAGTAAAGCAGCTGTGTGAGAAGCCAATTCAGAAGGCTTTAGCACCACACAATTACCGGCCGAAAGCGCCCCGACCAGCGGCTGTAAAATCAAATTCACTGGATAATTCCATGCTCCGATAATCAGACATACTCCATACGCCTGAGGATAGAGATAATCACGCGACGGCATGTTCCCCACGAAGGATTTTACCCGTTCGGGTTTCGTCCACTTCTGGAGATTTTTCAGGTGGTACTCAATCTCCTTTCGCACGATGGAAATCTCAGTAATAAACGTCTCGAACGCAGGCTTTTGAAAGTCCTTGTGTAATGTCTCAATCCATTCCTTTTCATGGTCGTTGAGAATGCGATCCAATAAGTGAAGATGCTCCTTCCGCATTGCCAAAGGCATCGGATTTTGCTCGCGAAACGCACTTTTTTGAAGGTTAAACCGTTCTTGCAGGTTCATATGAGTACACTCAAGAGTTTCATCTGTCGATTCTCAGTAGAAAGCATGTCGAAAACCGGCAAATATGAAAGGGTTTTTCTAGTAAACTCTTTATTATACGGTATTCGTTATCGAAATCATTCCCAAAGAATTTTCAATTTATAAACCGTTTATCATCTATGTTTCGCGGACTATATTTCCTTCTCATTTCCTCCGTTGTGATTTCCTCTTGCTCCAATTGGCAAGATCAAGGTGCGGCACTTATTTCCAAGGAAACCGTTCTAAAACACGTTGAAGTGCTCTCTTCCGATGAATTTGAAGGTCGTGCACCGGCTACACGGGGCGAAGACCTTACAGTAGAGTACATCCTAAACGAGTTTGAGCGCATTGGAGTAGAGCCTGGATTGGAGGATGGATCCTACACCCAAGAAGTACCTCTTCTGGCCATGAATGTGAATCGTGACGCTGCTTCATTTACCTACAGCAGTCCTGATGGGCGTAAAAGCCTCGAGTATTACCGAGAGTTTATGGCATGGCCATCCAATGAAGAGGAGCGAATCAGAGTGCGTAATGCCGAGCTCTTATATGTAGGGTATGGCATCGAAGCTCCTGAATTTAATTGGGATGATTTTAAGGGTGTGGATGTAAAAGGAAAGGTACTCGTTTTCAAAAACAGCGATCCAGAATATGATCCCGAATTATTTGCTGGTGAGGCTCGTCTGTACTATGGCCGCTGGAGTTACAAATTTGAAAAAGCCTTTGAAAAAGGTGCTCTAGGAGCCATTATCGTTCATACGACACCTACAGCAGGATATCCTTGGTTGGTGGTGGCCAATAGTTGGGGGCGTCAGCGTTTTACCCTAAAAAGTGCACCTGGCACCATGGAAAATGCTCCTGCGTTCAATGCGTGGCTGACCACAAACTCCAGCCAGGAATTATTTGCTGCAGCCGGACTGAATCTTGGAGAACAATTGGCGGCTGCGGACTCTCCTGACTTCCAGCCAGTTCCTCTAACAGGAGTTCGCATAAATGTTTCTCTAGATGCTACATACGGCGATCTTGGGACGCGTAATGTTGTGGGTAAAATTTCCGGAACGGATCCTAAACTAAAGGACGAATATCTTGTTCTTACGGCTCACCACGATCACTTGGGTGTGACGATGCCTGTTCAAGGAGATTCCATCAATAATGGTGCTCATGATGACGCGGCCGGTGTCGCAGGCGTATTGAACCTCGCCGAATCCTTTAAAGCCGTGCAGCCAAATCTAAAGCGCAGTGTTCTTCTCCTCATTGTGGGCGCTGAAGAGATGGGGCTCCTTGGATCTAAATATTGGGCAGAAAATCCGACCGAAGATCCCGCAACGGTTACGGGAAATCTAAACCTTGATGGTTCTCAAGTTTACGGTCCAACCCGTGATATGGAATTAATCGGATACGGACGGAATACCTTCTCTGATGTATTGGTGAAGGTAGCTGAACAACACGGTCGCACCGTGCTCCCTGACCAAGCACCCGCACAAGGCTTATTTTATCGTTCCGACCACTTTTCCATGGCTAAAGTGGGTATACCGGCGCTTTTCCCAGGTGGAGGAAGTGATTATATAGGAAAACCTGAAGGCTACGCTGCGATCGTTGACAGTGTTCAAGCCGCCAATTATCACAATGTGAATGATGAAATCAATGAGTATTGGGATCTCCAGGGAATGGAAAACGATCTCAAGATCTTTTTTGACGCATCACTGGAGGTCTTGAATGCACCTGGAATGATGGAGTGGAAACCGGGTGATGAATTTGAAGCCGCCCGTAAAGCATCATTGGAACGAAGGAGCGCCAATCCGTAATTTAGTAGGTGAAACTTCAACTGCTCGATGGAAAACCTGTCGGTACTTTTCGATTCACAGTTGAAAATCGCCAGAACAATGTTTACCCAAAATGAAACCTAATCTCATGTTTAGATCTACATTTTTAGCCCTGTTCGCTACTGCATTCCTATTTATTGGTTGTGGTCAGCAATCCGGTTCAGATTCCCCATCCACTGCAAATCTGCAACCGATCACCATCCTCAAATACAGCGACTATCAATGCCCTGCCTGTAAAGTGGTGATCCCCTACGAAAGACAGCTTAAAGCGGACTTTGGCGACCTTGTGACAATCGAATACCGTCATTTTCCATTGAGTGGTCATCAATTTGCAGCACTTGCTGCCAGATCTTTTGAAGCGGCTGACATTCAGGGTAAAGGTCAGGAAATGCATGATCTGATCTTTGAAAATCAAGAGGTTTGGTCTCGTGGTAATGCCGAAAATCTTTTTAACCAGTTTGCGGAACAGATCGGATTGGACGTCGAAAAATTCAAGGCTGATCGTGATTCCGAAGAGGTAATCGCCGAGGTGGACAGCCAGCGTCGTGAAGGGAATCGTCGCTTAGTAACCGGCACTCCGACCTACTTCATCAATGGCCGTAAGATCAATCAATTCCCACAGAATTATCAGCAATTCCGCGCTCTGGCTGAACTCTACATGGTAGACAGCGGATCATGATTTACCAATTCCTCAAAGCATCCCCACAATTTGACGAGACTGTTTTTGTGGCGCCCAGTGCAGACATTATCGGGGATGTGACATTGGGGAAGGAGTCATCAGTTTGGTTTAATACCACGATCCGGGGCGATGTGAACTGGATCGAAATCGGAGAGAGAAGTAATGTGCAGGATAATGTCTGTATTCACGTGATGAATCAGACGGGTCCGACCAAAATTGGGAATGGCGTGTCGATTGGGCATAACGCAATGGTGCATGGGTGCACGGTGCATGACAATGTATTGATCGGGATTCAGGCCACTGTTTTAGACGAAGCAGTGATTGAGTCCGATGTGATTGTGGCAGCCGGAACATTGGTCCCGCCACGCAGTATTCTCAAATCTGGCTGGATGTATATGGGCGTCCCTGCTAAGCCGGTGCGACAACTCACCGAGAAAGAGCTTCAAATGATTCGGGATACGGCTGATCATTATGTGACCTACGCTCGAGCTTACCGCCAGGTGGACACCTACGAAAAGAATCCGTTTTACACGCCTCGGGAGAGGGGATGATTCAGTAAAACTGGAGGGGCATGGATTTGTCAAATGGGTATGAGCAGCACTTCGATCAATTTGTAGACCATCGCGAGAATCATCCCTCGCAGATAGGATATCGAACAGTTCTGGATTGGGCGCAAAAACTCCCCAAAAACTCTATAGGTTTAGATCTTGGATGTGGAACCGGTAAACCCATTACCAAAGCACTAATGGATGCCGGACTCAAGGTGTTTGCCATAGATGCTTCCGCTAAAATGGTGGATCGATTTCGACAAAACTTTCCTCAGATCCCTATACGAGAGGAGTCCGTTCTGGATAGCACTTTTTTCGATCAAACATTTGATACCATTGTAGCCTGGGGGCTAATATTTCTACTTGGAGAGGAGGAGCAAAAAACTCTTCTTGAGCTTGTTTCAAATAAATTAAATCCGAAAGGTACATTTTTGTTTACTTCTCCGATGCAAAAAGTAAAATGGAGAGATTCAGTGACGGGTTTGGAATCTATTTCAATGGGAAGAGAAGGATACGTGGATCTCTGTAAAAATCTCGGATTGATTCTCGATTCCGAATATGTGGATGAGGGTGAAAATCACTATTACAGTTTCAAAAAAATCTCCAGTTCAAAAGCGTAATTCGGAACCTATATTTCATGCCCGGTCTCTACCTCCATATTCCTTTCTGTACCCAGGCATGCTCCTATTGCGATTTCTATTTTGTGACGCAAAAGACGCTGATACCTGCTTTTGTGGAGGCGATGTGTAGGGAAATTCGAAGCTGGAAGGGTGGTTTTGGAGCCTCACCAGTCGAAACGATCTATTTCGGAGGGGGTACTCCGTCCGTCTTAAATAGGGAACAGCTTGAAGCGATTTTCAATGCGATCCACGAGACATTTGAGGCCGAAACTAAAGAGATTACCCTCGAAGCGAACCCGGAGCATATTACTCAAGAGTATCTGAAGATGGTTTGCGACATATGAATTACTCGATTAAGTATGGGCGTGCAGAGTTTTGATCCATTGATATTGTCTAAGATGCATCGGGCTCACGACCGGGAACAGGCCCAAAAGGCACTAAAGCTCATAAAAGACCATTCAGTCAAACTCCAATCCTGGAGCGTGGACCTTATTTATGGAAATCCATGTCAAACGGTGAATATGCTGGAGAAGGATATTGAGCAGCTTCTCCGTTTCGATCCCCCACACATTTCAGCCTATTCCCTCACCCTCGAAGATCGAACTCGATTGAATAGAGAGGTTGAGCTTGGACGGACACAAATGCCCGATCAGGATCGGGTTGCGGAGCATGCTGAATTCGTTTCACAAAAGCTTAAAGAAGCCGGATTTGAGCATTATGAAGTGAGCAGCTATGCCAAACCTGGTCATCGTGCGGTGCATAATCATCGCTATTGGAACCATGTGGAGTATCTGGGCTTTGGCCCATCGGCGCATTCGTTTTTGTGGGAGAACGCTTTTGAAGGGAATCCGATTCGCTTGAGTCATGAACGAGATTTACGGTCTTATCTAACCCAAAGCACTCATGCTGGTATTACGAAACGATATCCCTATAATCTGGAATCCAATAGACAGGATAGTAGTTCACGTGACGATTCTCCCAAAACCGATTCAGATTCAACATTCTTTATTCCTTCAGGGATGAATTTTGAGAAACTTACAATTAAGGACCTCGCGGAAGAGCGAATCATGATGGGATTTCGCACGTCAGATGGGGTGACGGAACATGAGCTTCAAACGCGCTATAATTATACACTAAATTTAGCCCAGTCCAAGTGGCTTCTGAGGAAGATAGAGGAAGGGTTGATGCAAGATTCACAACATATGACTCAAAAGCAGGGTAGAATCATCAAATTAACGGAGTATGGTCTGTTGATAGCCGATACCCTTACCGTGGATTTCTTATCCCTTCAAATTTAATTTATTTAATGAGAGTCATCGATTTGGTTTCGGAAAAAGATGGAGTTGTAAGTCTATACAGATAGATTCCAGAAGCCAAACCTTCCCCACTGAACTCAACTCTATGCACACCAGCGGTCAATGTGCGTTCTACCAGAGTCAAAATTCGTTTCCCTGTCATATCAAAAAGCTCAAGACTAACCGGTTCCGATATGGCAAGCTCAAAGCGAATGGTTGTGAGTGGATTAAACGGATTTGGATAATTTTGTGACAGAGAATGTTCTTCTGGAATGTAACTTGTCACTGCTGCAGTAGAGGTACCGACAAAATCGGAAAAGCTACCAATTACAATCGCTACTTTCTCCAAATCTGCTATCGGCCAATCTGTAATCACTTCCAGTAGTGATTGAGTTTTTGAAGGCGGAATTAAGTATTCCTTTGTTGTTCCATTTTTGAACCACCCCCCCAAGACTGCACCCAAACCTGGATTTTCGGAAGTGAGAGTAACTTCCAAAACACCTGTTTGTCCTGGTTCAGGTTCAACCACGATATATCGAGCAGCGTATTTATCGATTGGAGAGAGCGTCAAGGCACTGTCTGGCAGTCTGGTATACACATCTTCTATAGTAGCATTTGGATAAAACGCTCTTTCTTCAAATCCAAAACCAATATCACCCAATTGATCACCAGAGGTCATATGCCATAAATGGTTTCGTAGATGCTCTTCTTCAAACGAAGTCGATTCGTCTTCTAATTGACGCCGCACAGCTTCGATATAAGGCAACTCTGATACTTCTGAAAATTGATTCCACACCTCTACCCAAAAATTCTGCCCAAATCGTTCTGAAAAGTATATTGACCAGGTAACATGACTGTAAGCGCCTGGAGTTGCTTCGTCTGGATCTGTAAAAATGGATCCACTATAAAGGTAATTGTAGTAGTCATTGACCTCATCATAAACGACCTCTTCCATCATCGTAGCATCCATTTCGATCCACTTAAAGGATCCTGCTTCTCCTTGCCATTCATTCGTGACATATTGAATAGCATGCTTAAGTTCATGAGCGATTGTAACATAAAGTGCGCCCAATTGATCTCCGTCAGGATGGTCATTTTTTGGAAAACCTCTAAAGGTTGAGTGCAGGTATATATCCGTTCCGTTGGTTGATTCTATTGTATAGCCGTAGAATCCAAACTCTTCAAAATAGAGGTGATATTGGCCACCTGATGGAATCGGGTTCCTATACCCCAATTCTTCTGTCATTAAGCGCAAAGAATACTCAGCGGCAAGTGCAGCTTTTTCGATATAATCCGGGGTACCACTCGAATCGACGTCTGTACTGTCAACAGCGTCTATGCCGTCCAAATCAAAATGAAGTACAAATAGTCCGGACGGAGAGGTGAAGGAATAGTCCATTAGGGATCTTGACGCTGTTTCGAAGGAGTTATTTTCTTTAAAGCGTTTGACAACACCTTTGGGCAATTCTTCAAGAAGGATCTCTCTTTCTATTTCCCGTTTTACAGCTAGGTCATCTTCTGAGTGGGGTTTCTTCTCTTGGTGAAGGTAGTGCAAAATCCAAGGTGTAGCACATTTCTCTTGTTCCAAGTGACGATGTAAAAAGAGTTGATCTCTAGAGAATTCGCTTAACCCCTTCACGTTTTGACCCAAAGAGTCTTGAAACATCGACAGAAAGGACCCCGTTAAAATAGTAATGAAGATGAGTAGGCGCATTCGTTTTGCATCGGCTATTTTTAGATAAAAGTACGTACCTTTTTCATTACTACAACGGTGTTCGGGATTGTTCTCGTTTTCATCTATGCCGAATCCACAGGCGAGTTATTCCATCGAGGGTGGTACGAATTCTCAATACAGTTAACGATCTTAGTGTAAGATGTCATACGAAGTCCTTCTTTATTATCAATTTTTTCCCATCGAAGACCCCACAGCCTTTGCGAAAACGCACAAAAAATGGCTAAAAGAACGGGGAATTTTGGGCCGTATCTACGTCTCGGAGGAAGGGATTAACGGCACCATTGCAGGAATTCCGGAGCAGATGAAAGAGTATCAGGAAATGGTTCGAGCCATTCCGGGTTGTGAAACGATCGAATTCAAAACGGACACATCCGATTTTATCCCATTTGCCAAATTAATCTGCAAAGCTCGCAAAGAGATTGTTTCCCTACATGTGGACGGAGTCGATCCGAAAGAGGGAGGACGATACCTCGCGCCTCGTGAATGGCGTCAAGTCATGGAATCAGGAGAAGAGTATGTGATGATCGATGTGCGAAATGATTACGAGTCCAAAATCGGCCATTTTGCTGGGGCAATCCGTCCGCAGGTTGAAAATTTCTATGACTTTCCGAAATGGCTGGATGAGGTGGAGAACGAGATTCCGAAGGATAAAAAAGTGCTGATGTATTGCACCGGTGGAATTCGTTGCGAGAAGTTTTCCGTTCTGATGAAGAAAAAAGGATGGGATGATGTAAACCAACTTCATGGCGGAATCTTGACCTATGCCAAGGAAGAGGATGGAGAGCACTTTTTGGGTAAGTGTTTTGTATTTGATGATCGACTCACGGTTTCGGTGAACCCAAAAGCTGAGGAGCCCATCGGAGTGTGTGAAATTTCTGGTCAGCCTTCTGACACCTATGTAAACTGCGCGAACATGGAGTGTAACAGGCTCTTTATCTGCTGCGAAAAAGCACTCGATATCTACGATGGATGTTGCAGCGAAGAGTGTATGAAGAGTGAATATCGTCGCCCCTACAACCCAGAGACAAAGCTCACTCCATTTCGTAAATGGTACAACTATTTCGATGACGATTTTAAAAAACGGAACATCGATAAAAGCGGAGTTTACTAATTCGATGGTGCAGGCTGGCTCGAAAAGTTTTGTTTCCGGGCCGAGTTGTCAGGTTCGAATCAGCCATCCATATGCCATTACTCGAACGATTCGCGTAAAACAGGCATATAGTGGATGGTCAATTCTTCAGTTTTTCTCGGAGCGTTTTCCTTGGAAAGAGGAGTCCGAATGGGAAAATAAAATTAAGATGGGACAGATTCGGGTAGAACAAGAACCCGTCTCTCCTAAGTATGTGTTGTTGCCGGGACAGCACATCCATCATGATTCTGAAGATGTCATCGAACCCTCAGTCCCAGACCAGATCGAGATCATTCAAGAAAGTGAAGAGTGGGTGGTCATTTCTAAGCCGGCGCCTTTGCCTGTTCACGCCGGTGGTCGTTACTTTAGGAACACATTGTTAGCCATTTTGCAAGAGCGCGGGTATGGTGAACTCTATCCATTGCATCGATTGGACGCGGTTACTCAAGGATTAATCTGCCTAGCCAAAAAAGACGAGAGTGTTCCTGCATTGAGTGCATGGCTACGGTCGGAATCAGCTCAAAAAGTCTATTATGCACACGTATCGGGAGTGCCTATGCAGTCAAAAGCCGATATCCAAACCCCCATCCGGCGTAAACAGGGATTTATATTTGAGTCTGTTCCAGAAGCTCATTCAGATCGAGTGGATTCTGACATTTATACGAAGGGTGACATTTCGTCCAAACCAAAATCAGGCCGCTCTGCGCTAAAAAAAGCCCATACTAAAGTTGAAGTTCTACATACCATGCAGAATAGTGCTATTGTGCGATGCATACCAGTGACCGGACGTACCCATCAACTTCGAATTCATTTGCGTGACTGGGGTCATCCCATTCTTGATGATCCTATTTATGGACCAAATGGAGACGACTCTGGTGAACTCCTTCAAAATCGGGCGATTTCATTGTTGAGCGCTCGAATCGTAGTGCCTCAGGCCGGGCTGAGTGCGGAATTACCGGTCCCTCGAGAGTGGAGAGAATCCGAATCTGAATCCATTAAATAAGCGCGAACAATCGATGCAAATTCATGCGGTTTATCCAGAAACGCATAATGTCCGGCCCCTTTCAGTTCAATTAACGCACTCCCTTTGATGGCCTTTTCTAGCCTGTATCCCTGTTCGAGAGGTGTGGCTGTGTCATTTTCTCCCCACAACAGAAGCATTTCCCTTGAAATCTGCCCGAGCATAGAATCGAAATGGGAATTTACCACTTGTGTGAAGGTTTGCCGCATGGCTCCGGAAAGTTTGGAATAATCGGAAGACCCCATTCGTTTCCACAGACCACTCGACCGCAATCGAGTTAAATACCACTCGGATAATGAATTAGTAAGGAATGTCGTCGGGAACTTCAACACCTTTACAAACGTCAGCTTTGCTCGCGTTTTTAACGATCTTCGAGGTTTCAGTCCGGCTCCCCCTGTTACAATAATTTTTTGAATTCGGCCTGCAAATTCCGGTCGTAGTAACAGGTCTAAAAGAACCCGATTACCAAAGGAGTGTACCAGTACATCAAACTGTTTGATCCCGGCTTCATCCAACCAGCTTACAACCAGATCAGAATAATCCGAGAGCGACCACGGGGTTTTCAGTGTCTCACTCTGCCCAAATCCAGGAAAATCGATCATGGAGCAACTTCTGAGATCGGATAACGTAGTTGCCAGCGGGAAAAAAGGGCTTGCTGAGCTTCCCCAGCCATGCATGAACACTAAATCGGAGCCTTTTCCAGACTGATACCAACGAACCTGTTGATTTCGCCAGGTAAACTGTAGCGTTTTTATGGTATCGGCCGTTAAAGAAGAAGGAGAAGATGTTGTCATGCATGTAAAATACAATTCTATTACGTGAACTGTAAGAATCTTACTCTCGGTGGATTATCAAATAGGTATACAGACCTTTAAATTGAATAACCCGTTGACCATGAACTTCTCTATTTCGAATCACATCCGCTACTTTCGCCGAAAACTGTTCTTTTTTCTAGATCGATTTAAGATTCCACGAAGTGAGCGCAGAGTATTATCCCTGCTTTTATTGGCAGTTCTTCTGGTGTGGACAGCACGACTTTTTATCCAGTATCCGCAATGGATAGATCCGTCTATATATGAGGAGGAACAGGCTCTATTTCGGCAAGCTTTTGCATCGTCCCATCAGGAAGATCAAGAGATAAAAAGTCGGTATGGGCTCTCAATGGAGATGGGGGTATCCGACCTGACCGTTGAATACGAGCCTACCGACACTCTGAACTCCTCCAAAACACCAATTCAATTGAATACAGCCACCTTGGAGCAGCTCATGTCCATACCAGGAATAGGTCCTTCTTATGCCGAAAAAATTATGGCTTGGCGAAATAAAAATGGTGCCTTTACGTCCTTAGACCAACTTCTGGAGATTAAGGGTATCGGAGAAAAACGCCTTGAAAAGCTCAAATCTTTGGTCACGATCACCGCAGTAGATTCCACAGGTGAGAATCGTTAATTTGAACTGAAGTTTTTGAAACATGTCGTAACCAACATTTCATCATGGCAACGAAAATAATCTGGGCCGACGACGAAATTGATCAGCTCAAAGGTCATATTCTCTTTCTGGAGGAGAAGGGTTTTGAGATTCATCCGGTGACAAATGGTCAGGATGCCCTTGAGCTTTTACGTAGCCAGGAAGTGGATCTGATATTTTTGGATGAGCAAATGCCGGGGATGGATGGTCTGCAAACGCTCGAGCGAATGAAGGAATCGAATCCATTGCTGCCGGTGGTGATGATTACCAAAAGCGAGGAAGAATCGATCATGGAAGATGCCATTGGTCGACATATCGCAGACTACCTGATCAAACCTGTAAATCCGAATCAGATTCTTCTCACAATCAAGAGGGTGTTGGATCGCCAGAGAATCCAAAGCGAGACCGCCTCCCAACGCTATTTAAGAAGTTTTACCCAACTCTCCACCCAATTTGATATGACGAGGGATTGGACAGAGTGGGTGGATATTTATCGGCAGTTGGTGCGCTGGGAAATGGACCTCGAAAACGGAGAAGAAACGCTCAAAGAAATTCTGGAAAACCAGAGACAAGAGGCAAATAAAGCCTTTTCAAAAATGGTAACCAGTGAATATAAAACATGGATTCAGCAGTCTGATCGGAGCGACAGACCTTTATTTAGTCATGAAATTTTTACTTCCTATGTTCTTCCCGAACTCCGTGACAATCGTCCAACGATTGTGATTCTGATTGACTGTATGCGTTATGATCAGTGGCTCAAATTCGAGCAGCATTTGACCCGCTATTTCCAAATCGACACCCAATTTTACAGTTCCATTCTTCCGACGGCTACACCGTATTCCCGAAATGCCATTTTTGCCGGGCTTACCCCACTTCAAATCCAGAAAACGTACCCGACTCTTTGGGAAATGGGAACCGATGAAAATTCGCTAAATAAGTATGAAGAAGAGTTGTTGAAGGCACAATTAAAGCGCCATCGCATCGATCTTCCTTTTCGTTATCGCAAAGTCCTGCATGCCGATGAAGGGAAAAAGCTACTTGGTCAGTTATCCGATTATCTGCAGGTTCCGCTGAGTACTTTTATTTTCAATTTTGTCGATACGTTGGTTCACTCCAGATCCGATTCAGAGGTTCTCCGAGAGCTGTCCCCGGACGCCAGAGCATTTCGATCGTTGGCAGATTCATGGTTTCAACATTCCACACTCTACCAGATTCTTCGTGAACTTTCAGAAACCAATGCCCGTATCGTAGTGACAACCGATCACGGATCTGTTCGAGCAATGCGAGATACCAAAGTATTTGCTGATCGTCATGCGGCGGTTTCCCTTCGCTACAAACACGGCCGAAGTCTTGATGCAGAAGATAAATCGGCGACTTTTGTAATGAATCGGCCACAGGAGTATGAATTACCAATATCTCCCCAGACCAATTCCTATCTGATTGCGAAGGAGGATTTTTACTTTGTCTACCCGACACAGTATCACAAGTTTCAAAATAAATATCGCGATACGTTTCAGCACGGAGGAATTTCGATGGAGGAAATGATACTGCCGGTAGCCATACTCACCCCGAAAAAGGCAAAGTCGTGAGCAGATTCAGCCATCACATGCAGACTTATCCAGTCGATTCTGAAGTCGCAACACATGCATTGGCGCAAAAACTATCTTTAAAGATTCAAAAAGGAGATGTGATTACCCTCCAGGGTACTCTTGGTGCCGGTAAAACAACCTTTGTACGAGCACTCGTTGAGGCCTTGGGAGGCGATCCGATCCAAGTGAGCTCGCCGACGTTTTCGATTATTCATCATTATGATGCTCTGGTTTCAATAGCCCACGTGGATGCCTATCGATTGGGATCGGAAGCTGAAGCAATCCAGGCCGGTATTGAAGATCTGTTCGACGGCGATCACATTGTGCTGATTGAATGGCCAGAGAACATTCTGAACCTGATTCCTGATCCAGTTATTCAGATCCAAATTCAATGGCTGGGAGAAATGGAACGTGAATTTTACATCTCAGGTTTAGAAGATTTCTAGCGCCAATCTCCCTATTTTTACGTGTGATGCAAACTCGAAATCCCAAAAACAGGCGACTCTCTTACAGGTTGGATCTTCTCCCTGTGATTCTTCCTTACCACCGGCGTGCTGAAAATCGGGTACAACCGGGAGATTTGGTCTATTATGGGCCATGTCCAGAGTATTATGGAATTGGCGAAGTGGTAGGCGGTGAGGATAACTACTGTATTGTGGATTTCAGAGGGACGGGTTTATTGGGAATTCAAAAAGATGTGCTTCAGAAAAAGTATCTCATCCCTATTCATAAGCTCAATTTGAGCCACTTACTGAAGTCGACGTGATTCGACATGTTCTAAAAAACAAAATGATTCTGAACCAAATATAAGCCGTTGAACTTTTCAAATCTCCCTTCGCTCCTCCAATCGTGTCGCCAAGTTGCCGTTGTATCTCATTATAAACCAGATGGGGATTGTATCGGCGCGCAGATTGCCCTTTGCGGATGGTTGAAAGCCCATGGAATGGAGTGTACGGCCTTCAATGAGGATCCCATACCCGGAAATCTGACGTGGCTTTGTGAGGAAATGCCCATTCAGACACTTACACCTGAATCCCTCACAGGGTTTGATGCCACCTTCTTTGTAGATGGAAATCACTTGAATCGATTTTCCAAAAACAAGGAAATCTTTGAAGGATTGACCGGGCTAAAAATTATGATTGATCACCATCCCGAACCCGCAACGCATGAGTTTGATGCTCATTACTCAGAAGTTAGCGCCTCGTCTACCTGTCAACTCATCTGGGAGTTATACGAACAAACGGATGAAACCGCTCTTACCCCTGTTTCTGCAAAAGCACTCTATACCGGACTTGTAACGGATACGGGGTCTTTTCAGTTTGACAGTGTGACTCCCAAAACCCTCGATA
>JAURMN010000175.1 GCA_030830725.1 Balneolales bacterium
CCCGACGGACCACCTGATTGCGAGACACTAGAACGCTGCTCAAGTTTCCGTAGGCCGTTTTGTACTCTCCATGATTTACAAAAATCACATCCCCATACCCTTGCATTGGCTGAATGGCATACACAACTCCGTCGTTTACAACCCGAACGGAACTACCGGCTTCTGCTGAAATATCAACGCCAAGATTTTGTACCCGGGTGTTAAAAACAGGGTGGACTTGTACTCCAAATTTGGTAGTCACGACTCCTTTTTCGACAGGCCATGGGAGCGACCCTTTGGCAGAACGGAAGGTGGATGTAAACCCGCTAAGGTCGAGGGCGGGCACCGTTTCCGGTCTAAATGTTGCGACTCTCTCTTCAGCGACGGGAATCGCAGGTCCTGCATTTCCCTCTGTTCGAATTCGATTTCGATCACTGCCAATCTGCCGAGCTAAAGCGAGCATTTTTTGTCTCTCTTCTTCCGCTTTTCGCAGGTCATCTTCCTGTCTGGAGAGATCAGTGAGCAGGGAATTTAACTCCATTTGTTCATTTCGAAACTCACGAATTTGATTTTCCAGAAGTGCCCGGTCGCGTCGCAAGAGTTCTACCTGCTTTTGTAGTCGAGATTCCTTGACTCGGAGTTGCCCTTTTTCAGTCTCTAATAGTACCAGTAGGCCTTCAGAAGCGGATTTTGCTTCTTGATAATCCTCCAATGAGCTGTTGAGTTGCGCCCTTGTGGTTTCAATAGCCTCCACCTGTTTTTTGCGGAAGTCGTCATACTTGCGAAGGTAGTAGGAGCGCACGAGTGCCTGGTTGATGGAAGAAGACGTCAGGAGTAGGGCTAGTGTGGAGGAGTCCCTCCGCTTGTACAAAGCTCTAAGTGTTGCTCTGTATTCATTCAGAAGTCGTTCCAATTCAGCACGAAGTTGTCGAAGATTTTGCTCAATCAGATTGATTTCGCGACCGTTTTGGGTAATCTCCTTTTCGATCTCGGTAATTTTTTGATTTTGAAGAGAGAGTAAAATGGTAAGCTCACGGTAGGTTTTGAACATCTCGTCATATTGGCGAGAGGTCTGATCTAGAGCGGATAAAGAGGTGGAAATGCGTTGATCAATAGACTGGATTACCGAACGAGTTTGAACCTGTCGCTCATCGATTTCGGCCTTTTTTCTTTGATATAACGTTTGGGCAGACAAGTCTGAAAGCCCAATGAATATGAGCAACGCCCCAATTGAGATCACGCGCATCCAAGTCGCAGGCAATTCACGAATTAACATGGCTATTCCATTCCTCCGAGGGTTCCGGTCAGTCGTTGATGCACCCAGATAATTCTCACGCCTTCAGCTGGATTTTGTACGGTGATCTTTTTTGGAAGATAGAGAACTTTTGACCCAATAAGAGGGTTCATTTTTTCAGTGAAATCGACCGAATCTGGCGAAAACGCACTGGTTTCCTCCCCATAGACTCCTTCGATTCCTTTATCCTGCATATATCCTTCCAGGATCAGAGTGTACCCCTCGGGTAGAAAGGAAGGTTCTGAAGTCGTAATCCGAATACCAGTTGAAAGATCGAAACGCAAATCTTCAGGTCTCTCGGGGGTTAACTGATAGAACTGAAGGAGAGTCGTGGTGAGAATGGCTTCCAGAGGTTTGGGAAGCTGGGCCTGGAGTTCTTTTGCTCTTCCATCATCTGTCAAGTGAGTTAAGACGCCATTACTTTGAATCAACGTGCCGGAATAGACCCCGGCGCGGCTTCGATACTCCACCCAGGAAGAATCCATTCGGCTAAAAAATGAGAGTTGAAGTCGAAAAGATTCTTCCGGAAGGGTGATAAAGGCAGTTGCTTCCCCTTTTACGGAGGCTATTCCGCGGGTTGCAGCTCGATATTCCTCAACTAGAGATCGTTGTAGGTCGCGAGAGAGTATACCGGACCGGCTTTTATCCGTTTGGCCCCATCCCTGTTCAAACCACCCTCCGAGTAAGGATAAATCACCTGAAAGAGAGTTTTCCGACGGCGCAGATAACTCTCGCATGACGCTACAGCCTCCCCAAAAAGTGGACGAAACTGCGATCATTACAATCGCACTGAAAATTCGTATCTTAGCGCTCTTTCGCATGAAACCGGCGGGTACGGATGATTCGTGTATCGGGTTTTAATAAGCTAACGCGACCAACTGCAGAGTAAGAATTCATTCTTATGAAGTTTGATGAAGTTAAGCAAATCTCCTTTCCCGGGCTTGAGGTAGAAATCCTCAATTGGTGGAAAGAACACGACGTGTTTGAAAAAAGTACGACAACGCGAGAAGAAGGTCTGCCGTTTACCTTCTACGAGGGTCCCCCCACAGCTAACGGAAAACCGGGGATTCATCATGTAATGGCCAGAACCATTAAAGATCTTTTCTGTCGCTATCGCACTCTTAAAGGGTACAAAGTGGAGCGTAAAGCGGGGTGGGATACGCACGGATTACCTGTCGAGATTGAAGTTGAAAAAGAACTCGGGCTTAAATCCAGGCAGGAAATTGAAGCCTATGGCATTGCAGAATACAATCAAAAATGCCGTGAAAGTGTGCTTAAATATACCTCATTGTGGAATAAGCTCACCGATCGAATGGGGTATTGGGTGGATTTGGAAGATCCCTACATTACCTACGAAGATCGCTACATAGAGTCGATTTGGTGGGCGTTAAAGCAATTGAATACCAAAGGGTATCTTTACAAAGGGCATAAAATTGCCTGGTATTCCCCCGGTAGCGGGACGGTGCTCTCTTCTCACGAGGTCAGTCTGGGGTATAAAGAGGTTCAGGACCCTTCAGTCTTTGTGTTTTTCCCACTTTCAGCAGATTCCGAAATTGCCTTTTTGGCGTGGACGACTACTCCCTGGACATTGGTGTCCAACATGGCCTTGGTGGTCAATAAAGACCTGGATTATGTGAAGGTCCGGTTGCCCCTACCAGAAAAAGATTCTGAAAAGCCCTTAGCCGGTTATGAAGGATCCATTCGATACGCTATCCTTGCAGAAGCCTGCTTGGGAAGAGTTTTCCAGCAGGAAGTCGAAATTTTGGAGCGCTACAAGGGACGTGATCTGGAAGGGTGGGACTATTCACCGGCATATCGGTTTGCCGAATCCCATGTCGATGTGAGTCTGGCGTGGAAAGTCACAACCGGGGAGTATGTGACCACCGAAGACGGAACTGGAATTGTACATACAGCGCCTGCATTTGGTGCCGATGATTATGAGACCTGCCAAAAAATGGAAGTGCCGTTGTTTAATCCGGTCGATAAAGACGGTCGATTTACAGAGTTGGTTCCTTTGGTAAAAGGAGAGTGGTTCAAAGATGCTGACAAAATCATTAGCCGAGATCTGAAAGAGCGCGGATATATGTTCCGTCAAGAGACGCTTGAACACAACTATCCCTTTGATTGGCGAAAAGGAACTCCGTTGATCTCATATCCGGTAGATTCTTGGTTTATTCGAACCACGGCTGTTCGGGACAAACTTCTGGAGTATAATGATCAGATAAACTGGAAACCCGAAAATACAGGCACCGGTCGTTTTGGAACCTGGCTTCAGAATAATGTGGATTGGGCCATTTCCAGACAACGCTATTGGGGAACCCCGATTCCAATCTGGGTGAGTGATCAGGATCCTGAGAGATATGAGGTGATTGGCAGTATCGAAGAGTTGCGTCGCAAGGCAGGGCTGTCGGAGGATGAGGAGATCGATATGCACCGCCCGGGGATCGATGAGATAGTCTGGGAAACTAAAGATGGTCATTTGATGCGACGAATTCCGGATCTTTTGGATGTCTGGTTTGATTCCGGCGCTATGCCGTTTGCCCAATGGCATTATCCCTTCGAAAACAAAGAGAAATTTGAAACTGCATTTCCGGCCGATTTTATCGCCGAGGGCGTAGATCAAACCCGAGGGTGGTTCTACACACTTCATGCGTTAGGAACCCTGCTTTTCGATGAACCGGCTTACCGTAACGTCATCTCCAACGGTCTGGTTCTGGACGAGAAGGGGGAGAAAATGAGTAAGTCAAAAGGGAATACCGTTGACCCCTTTCAGGTCATTCAGGAGTATGGAGCGGATACGGTACGTTGGTATATGATAAGCAACTCGTCACCATGGGAAAACATCCGATTTAGTGATGCGGGACTTCAGGAAACACAACGGAAGGTGTTTAACACGATTACCAATGCCTACTCCTTTTTCGCGACCTATGCCAATATTGATGAATTTACCTTCAGTGGACAGCCCATTGATAAAGCCAACAGACCTGAGCTCGATCGCTGGATTATTTCACGACTCAATCATCTGATCACTGAAGTAGATGAATATCTCGAGGCGTACGAACCCACTCGGGCGGCACGGGCAATGGAGGATTTTATTGAAGATCTCAGTAATTGGTATATTCGCAGGAGCCGACGTCGATTCTGGGATTCCGGCAGCAGCTTAGACAAGACCTCCGCCTATCAAACCCTTTATGAAGCGCTTGCAGGTCTGGCCAAGTTGATGTCTCCGATCGCTCCCTTCTTCTCTGAGTGGCTGTATCAACGGCTTAATTCGGTGACCCAAAAGGACGAACCATCTGTGCATTTGGCTTATTACCCTACAGTGGAAGAAACGGCAATAGACGCCAAACTCGAACGTCAGATGAAATTGGCTCGTGATATCAGCTCCATGGTGTTGCGTTCCCGCAATAAAGTCAATATCAACGTTCGACAACCTCTCTCAAGGATTATTATCCCTGCGGATAAGACCAATCGCGTCGATATTCTGGCCTTTGAGGCCATTATCCGTGACGAGGTTAATGTAAAGTCGATCGAATTTGTAGACGATGATTCGGAAATCGTACACAAAAATGCAAAACCTGTGTACCCGATTCTAGGTAAGAAGGTTGGGAAGTACATGAAAGAAATCGCAAATTGGATTTCGTTAATGGATTTAAAAACAATAAATTCTTTAGAACGTCAAGGGGCAGTCGATATCACGCTTTCCGATGGCAAACCGTACAGATTGCTGGAGGAAGACGTTGAAATTATTCGCACCGGCCTGGAGGGCTGGAGCGTAGAGTCTGAAGACGGCCTTTCTGTTGCCTTGGATACTGAGGTATCCGAGGATCTCCGAATGGAAGGATTGGCTCGTGAGTTTGTGAACCGCATTCAAAATATGCGGAAGGAATCTGCCTACGATGTTACTGACCAAATACACATAGGATTTGAAACAGAAGACGAATTCCTACGTAATTCGATTCTGAGGCGTAAGGACTATGTGGCAAGTGAAACTTTAGCAGATCAACTCCAGTCGGAATTGCTGGAACAACCTGATTTTACAAAAGAGTGGGAGATCGGTGATGTAACCTGCACCATTTCCATTAGTAGACAAACCTGATAAGGACAGGGTTATGGCAAAAACAAATAAAGAAACTCAAAAATCTGTAGTCACACCCTTCAATGATGAAGAGTTGGAGTATTTCAGACAACTGATCTTGACAAAACGCGATGAGGCGCATAAGGAACTTGAAACCCTAAACGCCTCTCTTAGAGAAAGCATGGAAAATTCTTCGGATGAATCTGCCTACTCGTTCCATATGGCAGATGCAGGAACCGATGCTCAAGTAAGAGAGCAGACCTATATGCTCTTCAACCGTACTAAAAAATTCATCAAGTATTTGGATGATGCCCTGGTCCGAATTGACAATAAAACCTACGGTATATGTAAAGTAACAGGGAAAGCCATTTCCAAAGGACGCTTAGAGGCCGTACCCCATACTCAACTTAGTATCGAAGCAAAATTAAAGCGCAGATAAGTGCGTTATCGATACTGATTTGTCAATTGAACCCATCCCCATTTATTTAGGTTGTGACTCTGCCATCTGAATCCATCCCCACTGCCGTAGAGAACAGGGTGAAAATCCTGGTCATGTTTCTGCCATTTGTGGTGACCATTCTTGTGGATCAATTCACGAAATATTGGGTTCGGACCACTCCGGACTTGCACCGCCTTGAACTGATTGAGGGATGGTTTCGTTTTACATATACACTCAATCCGGGAATGGCATTAGGAGTTGAATGGTTCCCGACACCGGTTATATCCACAGTAGCCATTGTGGCGACGATTGGGATTGCGAGCTATGTGTTTCTGAAGATTTCTGAGGCCACATTAAGCTATGTGGTCTGTATGGGATTCATTCTTGGTGGTGCCGTCGGAAATATCATTGACCGGCTATTTTTGGGAATCATTGAGGGCTATGGGGGGCTACTGGAAGGTCATGTCGTGGATTTCCTCCACTTTTCTGCTCAAGTGAACGGAGTAAGTCTCTTTCCTTATATCTTTAATTTTGCAGATGTAGCGATCAGTGTTTCGATAGGTGTGATGATCCTGTTTCACAGATGGATTATTCCTCATGAACCGGTATCGGAACCGCTTCCTCAATCGTCAGACCAAAACTCGTAAGCCCGATCCGTTTTACCGGATTATTGGTAAGCAATCGTAAATGACGGATACCCAGGGCATAAAGAATCTGCGCGCCGATTCCATAGTCTTTTACATCGCGGTTAACCCTGTTTTTGATGGAGAAATAGGGTTTCTGATTCTCGTTTTCTTCTGGCTTATCCGTTCCCGTCAAAGCCTTGATTTGTTGTAACAGGTCATTTTCCTTAGTCATCTGATGCATGTAGAGCACGACTCCAGACCCTTCTTGTTCGATTCGTTTAAGCGAGGCTGCAAGTTGACCAGGGCTCCCGTTTATTGCTGCGCCAAAGGTATCCGATAAAAGATTTGCGGAATGGACACGAACCAAAACGGGATCTTGTTCTTTCCAGGAGCCTTTTATCAGAGCCAGATGAATATCCCCAGTCAAGATTTCCTCAAAGACTCGCAATTCAAAACTACCATAAATGGTAGGAAAATCATGGGTATCAATTTGGCGGATCAAGGATTCATTTTCCAGTCGATAGGTAATTAAATCTTTGATGGTGATCATATTCAACGAGAAACGATCGGCAAGCTCTTTTAGCTCCGGTAACCTAGCCATTTCCCCGTCATCACGCATGATCTCACAAATCACCCCAGCAGATGTACACCCCGCTAACCGCGCCAGATCAATGGCTGCTTCCGTATGTCCGGGACGTCTCAATACGCCTCCATTTACACCAATAAGTGGGAAAATATGTCCAGGTCTTCTAAAATCGGTTGCAGTAGCATTGGCATCTACCAAGGCTCGTATGGTTGAAGAACGATCTGAGGCAGAAATTCCTGTAGTATTCGTGGGTTTGTGATCCACGGATATGGTGAATGCCGCTTCATCGGGATCTGCATCTTTTGTCACCATATACCCTAATTGAAGCTCCGTTGCACGCTCTGTGGTCAAGGGTACACAGACAAGACCACGCCCATGCGTAACCATAAAATTTATGGCTTCCGGGGTCGCCTTATCGGCCGCCATCAGAAAATCCCCTTCATTTTCTCGATCTTCGTCATCGACAACAATCAGGATTTTGCCATTACGAATATCTTCGATGGCGGTTTTAATATCCGAAGCGATTTTCATGTGCAGAAGTTGGAGCTCGAAATAGTGATCTGAAGAGGAGGAGTGAACAAATGTCCTGGGTCGAAAGCGGAGGTTTTGGCTCAGGCTTTGGCTAAAGCTTACACTATGACTTATGCTTAGGCTTTAGCAGCTCCCGGATTTACATCTGTGACGGAGTGTTTCAGGAATCGAACCTTGACGCCTGAATCCACCTCGGCCAGAATAGTCTCTTCTTCAATGGAGTGGACAATCGCGATGATTCCACCACTAGTCACGATTTTATCCCCTTTTTTGATCGCAGCGATTTTATTCTGGATCTCTTTCTGCTTTTTGGACTGGGGTCGGATAATGAAAAAGTAAAACACAAAAAACAGAGCACCTAAAAAAACAAAATTAAGGATTGCGCCTTCACTTCCACCACCTGGAGGGGTCATCAAAAAATCTTGAAACATTCTTGTAGAATTAAGTTAGCATGAACGGCCTTAAGATACAGTTTTCCCCGATCAGTGAAACTACGCTTTTCTAAGGTCTGGGAACTCAATCTAGGGTACTAGACTCATTTCATCACAGGTATAATCCCGATCGATGGTAAATATATTTACAACTTTACTCAGTTAACTTTGTGAAAATGAAATTTTGGGAGTAAATTTACCGTCCTTCTATAAGAGGGCGCTTAGCTCAGCTGGTTCAGAGCATCTCGTTTACACCGAGGGGGTCGGGGGTTCGAATCCCTCAGCGCCCACCAAAGCCGGATTCTATTTTAGAGTCCGGCTTTTTTTATTTCTGGATCCCTCTTGACTTCTGCCATGAAATAATTCTTAGATCTCAAACAGGAAATTTACCTTTTTGATCTGTTTGA
>JAURMN010000176.1 GCA_030830725.1 Balneolales bacterium
TCCCCACGAAAGTAACCGAATTAAACTTCAAAGAAGCCATCTTTAACTTCAAACCTCTAATTCTCTGACAATGGAACCACTCACCGACCAACCTTGGGAAATCCCTACCTGGCTTTATGCCATCTTCGCCATCGGACTCGCTCTACTTTACTCTTGGCTATTCCCCCGCCTGCAAGAATGGATGGCCAATCGAGGGAAGTGACTTTCGATTTTCAAATCCAGTATAATTTTATGCGCAAACTCATCGGTCCCTTTACCCAACTGCTCACGATGCGAGGCCTCCCAAATCGAGGCCCTATCGACGATGACCAACTCGAGATCATCTTGGACGGTGCCATTCTAACCGAAGGCTCCATAATTAAGGCTGTAGGTACATTTGAGCAGCTTTACAAAGAGTTTGGAAAAGGCTCATCCGATTCTACCCAAACCTCCAACCTCACCGTCGAATCCCCACCCGCCGGCCAACCCTGGGTCGCCATGCCTGGACTCATCGACGCCCATACGCACCTTTGCTTCGCCGGATCCCGCGCCAAAGACTACGCCTTACGTGTCTCCGGTGCATCCTACCTTGATATTCTCGCGCAAGGCGGGGGCATCCATGATAGCGTTCGAGCCACTCGTGCCGCTTCCACCAACCAACTCGTCGAAGCCATCCGCACTCGAGCCCGCCGACATCTGGCCGAAGGCGTCACCACCATCGAAGTCAAAACTGGCTACGCACTCGACAACGACGAAGAAATCCGCCAACTCCGCGCCATCCACGCCGCTGCCACTCAATCCTGTAGCGATCCGCGTTCTGAAAACGCCCAAAATGCCTCCAATTTCACTCAAATCCACACCTCAAACTCCTCCCAATCCCACATAAACCTCACCCCAAACGACCTCCCAACCCTCATTCCCACATCACTCGCCGCCCACGCCGTCCCCGAAGGCACCACCGCCAAAGAATATCTCGACCACCTCATTCACGACTTGTTGCCTCGCCTTAAAGCCCAAAACCTGACCCACCGTATCGATATTTTTGTGGAAAAAGAAGCATTTCCGGCCCAGGTGGCACAACCTTTTACCACCGCAGCCCGAAATCTTGGTTTCGATCTGACAATCCACGCCGAGCAGTTCACAACCGGTGGCGTCGAACTCGCTACTACAGCGGGCGCCCGTAGCGCTGACCACCTGGAGGCCATCACTCCTGAAAACATTAAGCTTCTAGCTGCCTCCAATACGGTGGCCACCGCGCTCCCGGGCGCCTCTATGGGCCTGGGGCTGCCATTTGCACCCGGGCGCCAACTTCTCGACGCAGGCGCCATACTGGCCGTTGCAACCGACTGGAATCCAGGCAGCGCACCCATGGGCAATCTCCTGTTGCAGGCCGCCGTGTATGGCGCCACCCAAAAGCTCACCATGGCCGAAACCCTCGCCGCGATTACTACCCGAGCCGCTCAAGCATTGAATTTAATTCATCAGAGTCTTTCACCTGATTCAACTGAAAGTTTTAGCATCAAAGGTCTTCTGGTCCCAAACGCTGATGCCGACCTGGTTACCTTCCCAACAGATGATTATCGAGAAATCCTTTATCACCAAGGAAGGCTAATACCAAGTCTTGTATGGATTAGTTCAAACAGAATCGATTCATAAATCTTCATAAATCTTATTGAAAAATACATGGCAACTAATGTGAGTGAAGAAAACTGGATCTCCTGTTACAGAAAACCGGATCCTTCATTATGGATCGGTCGGACTGATACTCTAAATTCATCACTCGAAACGGCCAGACAGCCACAACGAATTCATGAAGTTGTTCAACTATTAGATCTCGAGTCCGCAACGGATGAAAATGGAATTCTCAATTTGAACGATCGGCCAGATTCACCAAACTCTCTATTCTTTCCCTCTTTCAGGGTAGCTATCATTGGTTTTTGTTCCGATCTCGGTATTCAACGAAATAAGGGCAGAGTCGGTGCTGCGGACGCACCCCCGGTGATTCGATCGAGAATGGCGAATTTGGCGATTCAAGACCCAAGATTAACCATTCTGGATTCAGGTGATGTTGTTGTAGAAAATGTGGCTAATAAGGCGATTCCAAAATTAGAATACGATCACCTAGGAGCTCTGGCACTCCAGAATACATATTCCCTTAAAAACGCCTCTTCACGTGTATATCCTGACCCGTTGAAGCAAGCTCAGGAACTATTATCCGATAAGATTTCCCTACTCATCCGCCACAAAATATTTACATTAATACTGGGTGGGGGGCATGAGGTGGCCAAACCTCACTATGATGCACTCAAGAGAGCCTTCCCAGGTCAAAAAATCGGAATCATTAATCTCGATGCGCATTTTGATCTGAGGCAGGACCCGCTTGCCCCGACTTCAGGCACGTCTTTTTATGAAATCTGGGAATCTGAAATAGGTCGATTGGAACCAAAATTAGTCCCAAAAAACCTCGACGAGAAACAACAAATAATTGAACCTGTAAAATCTACTGGGTTCCATTACCTAACCATTGGTATCCAGTCATTTTCAAATACCCCAGTACTCTATGAAACTGCCAAAAAAACCGGAACTCAATTTATTGAAGCAAAAGATATTCCAATATCTGGAATAACATCTCAACAAGAGTCTGAGATCCTGACGTTTATGGAAAGTGTGGATAGAATCATGTTAACTATTTGTATGGATGTGTTTCAATCCGCAGTATCACCAGGAGTTAGTGCCCCATCCCCCCTCGGCATGTTTCCATCTCAAATCATCCAGATTCTGTCACTTATTCAAAAGTCAGGTAAAGTCATTTCTGCGGATATAGCCGAAACAAATCCAATCCTGGATCAAGATGGCAAAACCTCTGCACTGGCCTCGTTTCTAGGCTATCATCTGATTTGCTCTGCAAGATGTATTAATGATTGATATGAAAATCAGGAGATTGGGATAAAGTTCTAAATCGATTTTCTGTTCGATAGTGTGTTGTGTTTTTCATTTATGTTATTTATAATTCGTTGGGTCAGAATCCGTTTTAGTTTCTAGCAGGTTCTTTCGCAAATCGATTTTTATAAATCAAGAACTCACAGCAAACGACTTATTCCCTTACTACAATGAAAAAAATTGCTACGATACTTTCTGTATTTGCACTCTTTAGTATTGTCCAAATACAAGAATTAAATGCGCAAAACAACTTGACATTTACCTTTCCCCCCGCGATTCAAGGGGGCGCTGGTGATGAGGTGACGTTCGATGTTAAAATTTCGGACCCGACTGCTCTGAATATCGATCAATTTTTGATTGAATTTACTTATGACAGTCGTTTTATATCCATCGATAAGAGTGATGTTGCGCCTGGATTTGATACAACTGGCACTTCATTTACCGTAAACAGTACTTATGAAACGGTAGTTGTGAGTTATGTGGGAACTAATGGAAAAAAACTTGGTGCAGCGGGTCCACTTTTTACAGTTAAAGGTGTTCTAGCCGAGCTTAAATTGGATTCATTGAGTTTGGATTCTCTTAACAATGACTCAACAGTTTTCGTACCTGGGGACTCCGTTTACTATTTCCCTGGTGATACTGTTGGTATAGCTCCTGACTCTGCCGGATGGTATTATTCTTCAACCGGTGTTACGCTCAGAAAAATGAATTTCTTTAACGCCGCTAGCCCATCTACCCCCCTTGTATTTACGCCTCCTCTGGAATTACCTAAGTATACACCAATCTTTCTCAGAAGAGCTACGAAACTCACACAACCATTGACAGCAGCGCCAGCTCCAACTGCATTGCAAGAAGATGTAATCAGTTTATTTAGTGAAGCGTACACCAACGTTACTGTAGATACATGGAGAACAGGTTGGTCCTCAGGGGTGTTAGAAGATGTTCAAATTGCAGGTAATGCAGTTAAAAAATATTCATCACTTGATTTTGTCGGTGTAGAAACAGTTGGCAACAATTTGGTTGACATTTCTGGAATGGAATACTTCCATGTTGATATTTGGACACCAAACATGACTGAAATCAAGTTCAAATTAGTTGATTTTGGAGCGAATAAAGCCTACGGTGGAGGCGATGATACTGAACATGAGGTAGTTCTGAATGCGGCTACTGCTCAATCACTTGGTGTCGGTCAAATCAATTCAAGATGGCATAGCTTAAAAATTCCACTTACTGCATTTACTGGCCTACAAAATAGAAAAGCTATTGCACAGTATATCTTTTCTGGTAAGCCAGTAGGCGAGGGAATTATCTTTATTGATAACGTTTACTTCAGCCGTGATCCAGTCCCTGTAACATATGAGTTTCCAACACTTTGGACAATTGATGCTCCTAAGAGTAACTGGTTTGGAATAGCTAATAATGTTCGTGGTTTGACTTACAACCCAGCTACGGATCACCTCATTGTAGCAAGCCGTGATGGAGGTTTGAAACCTGTAATTGTTGATGCTGTGAGTGGTGATTCGGTTGGAATGCTCCAAACTACGGGAATCAGTGGAGGAATCTTCCCTTACAATAAAGTTCGTGCAACAGCTGATGGTCAAATCTTCTCCGCAAACTTAGTATTAGATGGAAAGAATGTAAAAATCTATCGCTGGGAAAATGAATCAGAAGAGCCAGAATTAGTCTTTTCCGGTGATATGACTAATGGTGTTCGTTTTGGTGATGCTCTTGGAGCGTTTGGTACTGGTGATGATGTCACAGTCCTCTTAAGTGGTACCAACCCAGGTACAATTGCTAAATTCTCTTGGGATGGAACAACGATGACTAAGGTCGCCGAATGGACTGTTCCGCAACATGTTGGCCGTGGTGGATTCTCTTACTCAGTGACCACTGATAATCAAATCATGGCAGCAGGGACAAATGCTTCACCACGTTTCCTAAACCTGTCAGATGGCGCTGAAGGAGCAACATTGAGTATAGATGGTGTTGCTCTTGCAGATCTTAAATCTGTGATGTATGTGGACTTTTTCGAACTAGGATCTGAATCCTACGTGATCACTGGTCCTGCATTTACCAACGGTAAATTCTACTTAGGTAAGTCAACTGGAGCAGGTTATAAACTTATTAAAGAGATAGGTCCTCTTGGTAACAATGCTAATGGAAATAACGCCGGGGCTACTATCTTTGATAAGAGAGCTAAACGTCTGTTCCTTATGGATACCAACAACCAGATACACGCTCTGGATATCAGTTCTCTCTTCCCACCAGCGGATGAAGATGGAGTATACTGGAGTGTCGATGCTCCTAAGAGTAACTGGTTTGGCACAGGGAACAATGTCCGTGGCATGACTTATAATCCTGCTACTGATCACGTGATTGTTGCAAGCCGCGATGGCGGATTAAAACCGGTTATACTCGATGCAGCAAATGGCGATTCGGTTGGAATGCTCAAAACAACTGGAATCAGTGGTGGAATCTTCCCATACAATCAAGTTAGAGCTACTGCAGACGGTCAAATTTTCACATCTAACTTGGTATTAGATGGAAAGAATGTAAAAATCTATCGCTGGGAGAATGAATCAGAAGACCCAGAATTAGTCTTTTCCGGTGAAATGACTAATGGTGTTCGTTTTGGTGATGCTCTTGGAGCGTTTGGTACTGGCGATGATGTCACAGTACTTCTCAGTGGAAGCAACTCTGGGATAATCGCCGCATTTAATTGGGATGGTGAAACACTTGAAAAAGTTGCAGAAGTCCCAGTAGCGAAAAATGTCGGACGAGGTGGATTCTCATATGCAGTAACAGAAGACGATCAAATCATGGCTTCCGGAACTTTTGCCACACCACGGTTTTTGAGCCTGGAGGATGGCGAAGAAGGAGACAGCTTGGTTATTGATGGTGTCGCTGCCGCAGATCTACAATCCGTAATGTTTGTTGATTTTGCTACCGCTGGAAATAATACGTATGTCGTTGCTGGACCAGCCTTCACAAATGGTAAGTTCTATGCAGCGAAATCAGATGGAAGTGGATTTAGCTTAATCAAAGAGATTGGTCCTCTTGGAAACAACTCTAACGGAAATAATACTGGTGCCGTAATCATTGATAAAGTCGCTCAAAGATTATTCCTCATGGATACCAACAACAAGATTGTATCCATGAAATTTGAGATTGAAGTAGCGACAAGTATAGATGAGCAGAATCCAGAGATAGCCAAAGCATTTAGACTTGAGCAAAACTATCCTAATCCGTTTAACCCAACAACTACTATCCGATTCAATCTGCAAAACAGAACGGATGTAACACTTAAAGTGTACAACTTGTTAGGTCAGGAAGTCGCGACATTGATTAACAGACA
>JAURMN010000002.1 GCA_030830725.1 Balneolales bacterium
AAGTTATAAGTCAGGCTTATAGTGGGCTTTGATCTTATATGAGCTGACTTCCTAAATGATCAAGGATGACAAGAACACTGAATCTCACCAGCAGAGCGGGATAGAGCTTCCCAATCATGTTCACTGTCAAGTCCCTCCATTTCCCACCAAAATGGGTTTCTTTCTCGTGGTCGATGTCCCAATTCATTTAGAGTTGAGGAATCAAATAAACGACCATTTATCATGGTATAATAGACATTCTCAGTATCTCGAATGTTGTTAAGAGGATTTCCGTCAATGACAATCAGATCCGCAAGCTTTCCGGCCTCTATAGATCCTAACTCTTCGTCCATTCCCAAATACCGTGCCCCATTGAGAGTAGCTACTTGTAGTGCCTCCATAGGGGTCATTCCCCCTTGTTCAAACATCCAGAGTTCCCAATGTGCTCCAAGACCTTGCAATTGCCCGTGAGCACCAAGATTCACATTCACACCGGCACGCAATAGATCTTTGGCCAAAGCCGCACTCAAGATATGCCCGTTTTCATACTCCTCATCAGGAATCATCACGCGGTGACGTGAACGCGAATCTACAATTGTGCGCGGTGTAAAGGTTAGTAAGCGCTCTTTTTCCCATACATTCGTTTTTTGATACCAATAATACTCACCACTAATGGAGCCATAATTCACTACAAGTGTTGGCGTATATCCCACACCACTTAGTCCCCAAACCGAAATCACATCCTCATACGCAGGATAAATGGGGATATTATGTTCCACTCCCGTATGTCCATCAAGAATCATACTCATATTATGATAGAATGTAGATCCACCTTCCGGATAGACCATCACCCCTAAATCACGGGAAGCCTGCATGACTTGTTGACGCTGATCACGACGGGGCTGATTATAACTCTTCACAGAAATTCCCCCCATGGCTTGCGTTCTTTCAACAGCTGAACGTGCATCATCTAAACTATTAACTACTGCTTTAAAATCACCTTCCGCTCCATACAAAATCCGACCCGTTGAAAAAAGTCGAGGTCCGATCATCGCTCCGCTACGTATCAATTCCGCATGGGAAAAGATCATTTCGCTATCTGTAGAGGGATCATGAGCGGTTGTTACTCCATAAGCAAGATTGGCAAAATATTCCCATTGTTGTTGTGGGCTCAATCCATTACGGAAATTTCCAATGTGGGCATGCACATCAATAATACCAGGCATAATCGTTTTCCCAGAAAGGTCATAGACTATGGCTTCGCTTGGAATCACCACATCTGACTCTGAGCCTACCGCTTCAATTCGATTATTACGAACCAATACTTTGCCGTTTTCAATTACAGGGAACCCACCTTCTTGATCCATGGTAATGATTCGGGCATTGGTGAACGCGATCAGACCACTGGGTTTATCGGACGAAAGAACTAGGCCTATATCAGATCCGGCCTTGGTAGCCAAGGGTAGTGTGCTATCTATTTCACCACCTAAAAACGCAAATGCTTGATCGAGTGAAACGTCGTAAACTTTCTCTCCCAGTGTCCATCTTAACGAGTTGCTTTTTCCCATCCAATGAAGGGAAAGGCCCGCATCCTCTGCCACTTGAGCCACTGGAATTGCCGATGTGTTTGCATTTAGATCAAGTTCAAGTCCTGTTTTAGGGAATGGAGCGATGTACACTTTGAATAATTCATTGAAGGCAATCCATTGATTATCGGGTGAGGGTACAAAATTATTCGCATAGCGAGAGGTAAAATGCACTTGACGATCGCCACCATTCAAGTTTACACTCTCATACGTAGCGCCCAAATATCCACCACCCTGATAAAATATCCGATCTCCGGAAGCATTAAATCGAGGTCCAGATCCATTTTTAGAGATTAAATCGGATTCTTTTAATCCAGATCTACCACTTGAAGGAATGGTATAAATTCCGGCGTGTAATGTGTAAGCAAATCCCTGTTGGGTATTTCCAGATTCACGGCGGAATACCACTTGAGACCCATCTGGAGAAAAGGATGGCTCTCTGTAAATCCCTTTTTCAGTGGTAATGGCCACGGGATTACCTTTTCGAGAGGTTAAATCAAATACCTTTACAGCTCCCGTAGCCTGGTCGGACCAACTCACATACACGAGCTTTCTTCCGTCTTGAGAAAAAGAGGGTTCAAACTCGAATTCATCCGAACCAGAGGAAGTGACACGGACAGGAGTTCCGGAAGGCATGGTTTTGCTCCATAACTTTCCGTCCGCAACGAAGACCAGTCGACTTCCATCTGGAGAACTTACGGCATGTCGAATTCCTTTCGCTGTGAACGCATCCGGTGCAGGATCAACTCTGAATAGAGCTGGTTCCGCAATTTCGTGCCGTATATCGGCCTCAAATGGGATATTGGTAATCGCTAAGGTTTTCGTATTAAGACGATGCAATTTACCTGTTGCCCAAAAGACTATATCCCGGCTATCTGGAGTCCAGGAAAGATTCGTGTAGGGTCCAAAAATAGCCCATGCTTCTTGTTGATCTTTGCTTAACGAATCGAAAACCGGTTTTTCAATTCCACTTTCGAGATCTCGAATGTAGAGTACAGATTTAGTTCTGACACGTCGCACAAATGCAAGTTTTTTTCCATCTGGAGAGGGGGTGGGAGAAATGGCTCCGCCTGGACCACCGGTCACTCTTTCTACCTCTCCAGTCTGACGATCGAATCTGAAAATGGCATAAATCTGTGCATTAGGATCTTTATTATACTGGAAAAAGCCTCCTGGATACACATCGCGGGAATAATACACATATCGACCGTCGGCTGATGCAACAGGCTGTCCTAAATCCTGCTGTTCATTTGGTTTTTTCACCAATTGCATGCCCGTTCCACCTCCGGTTGCCGGCTTTCCATTTTTTCCGCCATACAGGTGATACATCCAGATTTCACCTGACCCGAGGGATCGAGTAGAGGTAAAGTGTTTTCGCGCAAAGAGATACTGACCGTCATCAGCCCAACTTGCATTATTCAACAAGCGAAAACTCTCGTTCGTAACCTGGCGGGCTTCGGATCCATCCCGACGCATCACCCAAATGTTATCCCCTCCTGCAGCGTCACTAGTAAAGGAAATCCACTCCCCATCGGGGCTGAAACGAGGTTGGACTTCGAATGCTAGACCTGTTCGCAAGGGCTGAGCTTTTCCACCTTCGATAGGTAATACATAAAGATCCCCCATCAGGTCAAAAACAATCTCTTTTCCATCCGGGCTCACATCCACATTCATCCATGTCCCTTCTGAAATTGTTTTTTCAAGAACCTTCGTTGGGGCTCGATGAGAAGATATATCCCATTTTTTTGGACTATTTGCGTCCGGGCTCTTTGCTATGGTCGACTCACTTTGAATGTTTTGGGCCTCTAACGCAGGAACTGTCCAAGGTGCCAACAAAAAAGCAATTAGAAAAGCACTCACTGATGTGACGAAGGAAAGCGTAGTAATACGGTTATTCATAAGGGTGTGGATTGTTACAATCATAGTTTGTACTTAAAAATCAGGCAAAATGGATGATGAAACCTGAAAATAAGGGAGTTGACACGGATCAACCTAACAATACAAAATCGATTTCAATAAACACAAAAACGTTCGGTATTCGAGCTCAGTAAGTATAAAAAACGTCTGTTTTCGTTATACTCTCTCGAATTTGCCAATTATTACAACGATCCTCTAAACGATATGAAATTGCTCCTTACGCTGTGTCTACTGCTATTGTCGAACACATTTATGACCCTGGCTTGGTATGGTCATTTAAAGTTTTCAGAGTGGTCATTGACGAGTAAGCTTGGGCTTTTTGGAATCATTCTTTTGAGTTGGGGACTCGCTTTTTTTGAGTATATCTTTCAGGTTCCAGCCAATAGGATTGGCTATGAGGGTTTGGGTGGTCCATTTTCAATTTGGCAACTTAAAGTCATCCAAGAGGTCATGACATTAGTGGTATTTTCCATTTTTACACTCGTAGTATGGAAGACGGAAGTGTTCAAATGGAATTATTTTGTCGGTTTTGTATTCCTGGTCCTCGCCGTATTTTTCATTTTCAAAAAATGGTAAATAAGAATTGTATGAATTCATTCAGGTATCTCCAATCGATTATCCTCTCTTAAGATTTACCCCCTTAATATGACTACTGAATTTTCCTTTGTTTTGCGTGCATCTACCCATGGTATCGGTGTTTTTGCGACTCACGATATTCCCGAAGGATCATATCTTCGTCTGTTTGGTGATCAGGGATCTCCGAAAATCGTGTCTGTTTCTATAGACAGTCATGAAATTCCTCCACCCTTTGAGATGTATTGTATCTATCGTGAAGAGGGGATGATTCGGCCTGTTGATTTTGGGTGTATGGAGGTCGGCTGGTATTTGAATCATTCAGATCAACCCAACGCCTTTCATAAAGCATACGATTTCTATGCATTACGAGAGATTAAGTCTGGAGAAGAGATTTTAATAGACTATCATTCATTAGAAGAGCCTGAAGAGTTCAAAGAACCCTTCTTTCGGAGATAATTAGCGGTTTACGGCTTCTTTACATACAAAAAAACGTCAGGATTTCGTTATACTTAGTGGATCTGATTTTAAAGGTCAGATGTAACATCATTGAATTACTGGATCACCAGACAGTGTATTTAGACCAAATTGGGAATAAACCTTCAATTAAAGACGGGTTATAAAACAAAAAACGTGGAACAATCGTTACTCAAAGAACCTATCCATCAGATTAAACAAGTTTTTGAAAGCTTCATCTCCACGTATCAGGAGAGACTTCAGGATCTCTTTCAATACAGTAATGAGCAAGACAAGCTCGGACTTCAGCGGGGGCTTCCGGAAGAGATGATGCAGGAGATTCTTAACTGTAAACCTCTTTCTGTCTTTATTCCTGAAGAATATGGAGGAAGAGGGGGGAATACTTCAGAAGCACTGAGTATGTTGGAGGTGAGTTCCTATCAATCTTTACCACTCTCTTTAATGATGGGTATCAATGGTGCACTTTTTCTTCAACCGCTTGCAAATTATGCTCAGGAGTCGGTCAAAGAATCTGTTTATGATAATATTCTGAATAAGAATAAAATGGGCGGGCTCATGATTACGGAGCCCGAATTTGGTTCCGATGCACTCAAAATGAAAACCGGATTTACTGAAGAAGGCAACCATTATCGAGTGAAAGGTATCAAGCATTGGGCAGGATTGACCGGACAGGCGGATTACTGGCTCATCACAGCGCGTCCAGTAGAAGAAAATGGAGAATTGGGACGAGATGTCTCCTTTTTTGTTCATGATTCAGAAAACGGGGGGATCAAGGTTTCGGAAGTGTTTAATAATCTAGGGCTGTACATGTTACCCTATGGACGTAATGAGATCGATATCAACGTACCGAAAGAGTTTAAGCTCGAGCCAAAGTCTATCGGGATCAAAATGATGTTGGATGTACTCCATCGCAGTCGCCTTCAATTTCCCGGGATGAGCACAGGGTTTCTTCGCAGAATGATGGACGAAGCCGTAGATCATTGCAAGACACGCTTCGTTGGTGGGCTCTCTCTGTTTAATTACGATCAAGTGAAAGCCCGAATTTCAAGCCTGCAGTCTCATTTCACGGCGAGCTCAGCCATGGCCTATTTTACCAGTCGACACGTACCTCTCCAAGAGGATACCTCCAAAATGGATTTGGCAGCAAACTCAATTAAATCGGTCAGTACTGATTATATGCAATCCGCATCACAACATCTGTTGCAATTAGTGGGAGCAAAAGGATATCGACTCGATCATATCGCAGGTCGTTCCACGGTGGACAGCCGCCCATTTCAGATTTTTGAGGGCTCTAATGATATTCTTTATCAGCAAATTACCGAAAGTGTGCTCAAGTTAATGCGCGGTGCGAAGGAAACAAATCTGTATGCATTTATCTCCAAGCATGAGCTGATGCAGCACGCTGCCGACAGGTTTAAGGATGTCCTCGACTTTGAAGTGGATTTAAAAATGGCACAGCGTAAACTTGTGGAATTAGGCCAGGCAATCGGGCGTATTGTCACACTCAATATGACCATCGAACTGGGTGCCAATGGGTTTGATAAATCGATGATAGAGAATGCGATCCAGGTTATCGAATCAGAAATCCGACAAATTCTCTCCGGATACCATTTCACTCCGGCTCACGTTACCCTGGCAGATCACGAATTTCCATTATCTGAAGGGTGGCGAAAGTATCTGTAATCGATAGGACTCATTTTTAGACTCTTCCATACGATGAATAAAGCTGAAAAAGAGGCCATTACCTCGTACATGATTCCTTTTTTGAATCTGGAAAAGCATTTCCCGCTTCTTCCTGATGCTAAAAAAATAGCGCATCAGGCAGCCATGATGGGACTTACAGAAAAAGAGTTGAGCAGCCGGCGTAATGAAATTCAAGATATTGTACGTAAAGCCGCCCTTGAACTGCTCCAAGAAGAGGAGGTTATGGATTGGTTCCCCAAATTACCTTTTAAACCGAATGATTCGCTGCTGGTCTTTGGAGACTCCACGGCAGACGATCTTCAGGGATGGTTTTCGATCTTGAGTCGAGTGTTGGATATTGGTATAGAGGAGGCTGAATTTACCTTTATCAACTCTGGATTATCCTATCAAACAACAACCGAAGCTTTACGTCGGATCCAGCGTGATTTGCTCGATCATGAACCGGACTGGATTTTTGTATCTCTGGGTCTTTTTGATGCCCTTCGAATGAAGGCATTACCTGATCGGACATTAGTTCCACTTGCTGAAACTTGGGAAAATCTCAACGCGATCGAATCTGTAATACGATCAGTTACCCCAAATCCACCGATTTGGATTATTCCTCATCCGGTAATTCCTGAGATGCAAAAAGAGACGAATCTGTTTGATTTTACAATTTCCCCGGAAGATCTCTTTCAGGTTCAACAGCTCGTAGCGGGGAAAACAGGTTATCTCGTGGACCCGATGGCAAAACGATTTGGGACGCCCGCTGAGCGTTGGCATTATTTATCGGATGGTATCCATGCTTCTCTTTCCGGTCAGCGAATTACGGCGAGGGAGGTCTTGCACTCCCTCATGGCCCGGTAGATCAAAAGCGAAATTTCACTTCCAAAACATTCAAAACCGGGCGTGGAATGTATTCTCCGCCAAATGCCCCCATATGACCGTTAACGTGGATTACATGGGTTAGATCCGGCTTTAAAAAATCCAATTCAATCTTTGACTCCGTAGCGGGAGTACCGGCCAGTGCGAGATCAGCTCCTAAAGGTCCTCCCATAGGGCTCATCGTCCTGTTCCTACTTAAAACAAATGTATCTAGGAGCCCGAATCCAAAGCCCATCCAACCTCCCAAACTTGCTCCATACTGTAAACCATCCGTTATGGGTTTATTTGCTATAAGAATTACAGCGGTTCCGATCACTGAACCGGCTGCAGCACCATACATCGTATCAATTAATAACACTACGGAGGAGTTATTTCCACTCACAAATGTGCCATGTACAAGTTCCCGTCCACTTTCAAATTGAACAAGATCATATGCAGCTAGCCCAACACCGGCTAGTATGCCCAATCCAACACCGATTCTTAACGGATCTTTATAATCCGCACTATTTTGCAATCCCATTGTTGCACTTCCCAGCATCGCTCCATTAAGCGTTGTATTTACAATATCACTGGCCAAGATTATCGATCTTTCCTGAATTTGAGCAGTCGCATCCTTAACTTGAAGGGAAGAAATGAGGAGTAAAATGCCTATAGAGAATGAGAGTAGTGTTTTCACTGTGTCAATCAAGATGATTTTTAGAATAGGATCTAGGAAAAAGTACAAAGAATCTTTTCAAAAACCTTATTCCAGACAGTGTTTAACTCATTCCCAAAAAAACTGGAGAAGAGCGTCATCCTGGATCCTGTAGGCTGACCGGTAAAATTTTCCCATTAAAGAAACGGTGCCCTTTCCATAAAAATTCGGAGATCCAAGCCCCCATATCTTCGGGTTGGGTGGAGACCTCCAGACCCGGGAAAGCTTCTTTCAGCATTTCGGTCTGAACAGCTCCTAAACAGAGGGCATTACACGCGATGTTCCTGTCCATCAGTTCTCCGGAAAGACACTCTGCTAAAATAGATAAAGCACCTTTGATCGCACTGTAAGCCGAAAGCCCGGGAAATTTTTTACTCCCTTGGAATCCACCCATACTGCTAATGTGAAGAATATGCCCCCCCGCCGATGAAAAAGTCGGTATCAATAATTGGGTGAGCATTGCAGGCCCTAATAAATGAGTTTGATAATGTACGTTCCAATCCTCTTCTGTGAGTTTCAAAAAGGATTTCGCTCTTAAAACCCCGGCATTATGAACCAGTCCGTGAAAGTCCGCATCCTGCTCATACAGGATCTTGCCAATGCGATCCACCAATTGAGCTCTGTCGTCTGCCCTTGTGATATCCGCCGGAATCGCAATCATTGCGCCATTGGATTCTTTTTCCATTTCATGCAGGCGATCTACGGATCTGGCTGTAATCAATACAAGGGGCTTCGTTTCATCCCTTACTGTGGGATCTGTACATTTTCTGGCGATCTCAGCACCAATTCCTCTGCTCGCGCCAGTAATGAGTACAGCTTTTTTTCGTGTCATTATGGTTGGGTTAAGATCCAATTGAGTGGATTCTTGAAAATTTGTGACAATATTCTCATGCAATCAACCCCCGGAAATTACGAAAAGCATTTACGAATAAGGTGGTTTCATCTTACCTTTCCTTTAGCAGTACCGTAGAGACTGTATTACTTCTCAAGGTACAGGGATCCGATCAGAACTTCTAACTCAGAGCTCTCTGGCATGCCGAAAGGTCACTCTTCCTCTACTCTTCTCGACTGGAAACGTCTCTTGTCAGACCTTTTTTTGTCTAGAGCTATGGATGAAATCGAAGAGAATAGATTGGTACCGGAAGGAAAAGTCCATCATCAATTTTCGGCACGTGGTCACGAATTGGTGCAGCTTGTGCTTGGCCAGGCCTTGAATCATTCCTACGATGCCGTTTCAGGCTATTATCGATCTAGACCCCTTCAGTTAGCACTAAGAATTACACCCGAAGAAATTATGGCATCTATGTTGGCCAGAGAAGGTGGTCATACCAACGGTCGTGATTCAGGGGTAATGGCCAACTATCCGGGTAAGAAACGTACAAAAAAAGGGATTAACTATTACGAAGGTCCTTTAATCTTGCCTATGGCCGGTGATGTGGGTTCACAATACACGCCTGCCGCAGGATGGGCGCAAGCACTCCTCTACCGTGCCCAAGTCCTAAATGAAAAAAAAGTACAGGGAGCCATTTCTGTTGTTTGTGGCGGGGATTCCTCAGTATCCTCCAATGGATTCTGGTCTTCCATTACTATGGCCTCGACACTAAAATTACCTTTACTGTTCGTCATTGAGGATAATGGATATGGGATCTCCGTGCCCAGTTCTCTGCAAACTCCAGGCGGGAATATTGTCGATAATCTCTATTCTTTTTCGGGCATAGAACTTTTTGACGGTGACGGCGTTCAACCTGAGGAAGTGGTTAGTTTGCTCGATCAGGCGATACAACACGTACGTGCGTGGCAAGGACCTGCCTTAATTCGATTTTCAGTTCCTCGTTTAAAAGGGCACTCCTATCAGGATACCCAATCGTATAAATTGGCTGAACTGCGTGAAGCGGAGGAAGCCAGGGATCCACTTCAAGTTCTTCGAACGTATTTAATCCCGGAATATGTGTCAGAATTGGAGTGGATCCGGATCGAGCAAAAAGCTCGAGATACGGTTGAAAAAATTACAGATTCAGCCCTTTTGCGGCCTGTTGCAAACACCGACCAGATTACCGAATTCCTGTTTCGAGAAGAATGGACAGGAGTGGGAACTGTCCCCGTCCATCGACCCAAAGATGCGGCTTGTCGCGGAGGTTGTTCACTAAGCGAAACAAATTTTCCAGAAACCACGCAAGAAGTTCAATCCGAAACGCAGCGTATCAACATGGTGGAAGCCATTCGACGTACGCTAGAATCGGAGCTTGAGGTGAATCCTTCGATGATCCTGTTTGGTGAAGATGTAGGGTTGAAGGGAGGCGTCCATGCGGCCACGCAGGGTTTACAGCAGAAATTTGGAGCCGAAAGGGTCTTTGACACCTCACTTTCGGAGGAGGGAATCATCGGTCGATCTCTTGGAATGTCGTATGCAGGACTGAAACCGGTGGCGGAGATTCAATTTCGTAAGTATGCCGATCCTGCCACAGAGCAACTCAAAAACGCCGGCACGGTTCGTTGGAGGACGGTTAATAAATTTGCCGCGCCGATTGTGGTGCGAGTGCCTGGAGGGTTTGCCAAAATAGGGGATCCTTGGCATAGTGAGTCTGCTGAAAGTTTTTTCACTCATTTACCAGGCTGGCAGGTGGTGATGCCTTCAGATGCGGAAGAGGCTGTGGGGCTGTTGCGCGCCGCACTGCGAAGCGATAATCCGACTCTGTTTTTTGAACATCGAAACCTTCTCGATTCCAAAACGGCACGCAGACCCTATCCTGGGGATCATTATCTTATTCCATTTGGTCAGGCACGCACTCTGCTCGAAGGAGTTGATCTGACAGTGATTACTTGGGGAGCGATGGTGTGGCGTTGTAAAGAGGCCATTGACGAGTTAGTTGCCTCCGATGAATTTCAGATGCCACAAGCTACTTTTGGCGATCCTGTACAGCATCGTCCTACCATTGAATTGATCGATCTTCGAACGCTTTCCCCCTGGGATAAATCTTCGGTTCTAACATCGGTTCAAAAAACTGGGCGTTGCCTGATTGTTCATGAGGATGGAAAAACGAATGGATTTGGTGCTGAGATATCGGCGATCCTTGCCGACGAGGCCTTCCAATGGCTTGACGCTCCACTTAGACGGATCACGTCCCCCGATCTTCCCATACCTTATGCTGCTGAATTAATGGACGCTGTAGTCCCGTCACAGGAAAAAATTCTTAGCGCAATTCGAGAAATGTTGCATATCTAGCCAAACATCGCACACGATTTTTGAATTTACTTTTGATTAAACGTCACAAAAAAGCGATTCCAGAACGTAAAATGCCGAATATTTGGCTAAATCCAGCTTGAAACGTTGTTAAACACGCATTTATTGTGTGTTGATATCTTTTTGTTATATTACTTTTATCAGGTATGTTTTTTTTCAACCTCTCACTTACAAACCCTATGAAAATGAAACGCTTTATTCAGTCTTTGATCGTGACTGTCTTTGCGTTGCTCCAAATGGATGCAATGGCGCAGGGATTCACGGTCTCCGGAAGAGTTTCCGATGCACAATCAGGCGAATCCTTGCCTGGCGTTAACGTCTTTGTGCCATCACTTAACCGAGGTGCCGTTTCCGATATGGATGGCCAATACGCACTGTTACTCGCTGCAGGCGAATACCAGGTGCGATTCAGCTTTGTTGGATATATCACGTATACAGCGACGATTGCTGTTTCCAGCGATATGCTCAATTATGATGTTCAACTCCAGCCAGATGTTGTGGGTTTGGAAAATGTGGTTGTGGTAGGTTATGGTGAGGTTTCCCGAAGAGAGGTAACTGGATCCATTTCGTCTGTTACAGCCGAAGATATTGAATTCATACCCGTGAATACTGTGGAGAATGCGATTCAGGGTAAGGTATCTGGTGTTTTAATTCAACAAAACAACGGTAAGCTTGGACAGGGAATTCAAGTACGTGTTCGTGGATCTTCCTCTGTTACAGCTGACAACCAACCACTTTATGTGATTGATGGGGTGCCAGTGATTATGGATAACTTCTCCATCAGTTCAGCGGCAACCAACCCATTAGCACAGTTTAACTTTAATGATGTTGAGTCTATCCAGGTGTTGAAAGATGCATCTGCTGCTGCCATCTACGGATCTCGTGCTGCAAACGGAGTTGTTCTGATTACTACGAAACAAGGCCGTCCTGGTAAAACGAACTTTACCTATTCTTATCAGATGGGTTCTAGTGAGCCTACGAACAAAGTAGACATGATGAATGCGAAGGAGTATGTCAACTACATGTTCCAGGCGGCTACCAATACCGACAGAATCCGGAATACAGGGACTCTGTATCGTGAGATTCTGGAAGATACGTTCGACTGGTTAAGCTTGGGTACGAATTGGAGACAGTGTTTGGATTCCAAGTACACCACTCCAATCACGGGTACAGCTGGTGGTGGTGGAAATTGTGCCGTAGATACAAACTGGCAAGAAGAAGCCTTTCAAGAAGCGGCCATGTTCTCGCACGATCTTTCAGCTTCTGGTGGTAATGAGAATACACGTTTTTATGTAAGTGGTCATTTCAGTGATCAGGATGGAATTTTGATTCGTGACCGTTTCCAGCGTGCTAGTACTAGAATTAATCTGGATCACACAGCGAGTGACAAGCTAAATCTTGGAATGAATCTTTCTGCTGGTCGTTCTTTTCATCAGCGTCTATCATCTGATAATGCATTTTCAACTCCGATTCAGCTGATTGCTCAGGCACCTATTGCACCTCTTTATTATCCGGATGCAAATGGCCAGATCACAGATACTAGTCCTGAGAATCTGAACAATGATACTTATTACTATAATGGGGTTATTCACAAGTACTTCTCTAAGTACTATGTCACCACCATGCGTACCACCGGTAAGTTTTACCTTGGATATAACGTCCTGCCTACACTTGAGTTCAGAGTTGAAGCCAGTGGGGATGTAATGACGGGGAATGACGATCAATGGTATGGTCCAGAGACAGCGGTTGGATTTGCAACAGCTGGAAAAGGGGGGTTTGCGTCTATTGCATGGCAGCAAAGTGTGTCATACGGAAGTTCAGCCTATTTTACCTATAGTGATGCCATTGCGGAAGACATGAACTTGACGGTAACTGCAGGATTGGATTATCAGTACAATGATTACAATTATGCCTATACTTCTCGGTCTGGGTTCCCGAACAACTCCTTCAAGCGATTGACCAGCGGTGCGAATCTAGAGTCGGGAACTTCAACCGGATCTGAGTATAGTTTCCTTTCTTATTTTGCTCGCTCAAATTACTCTTTAAAGAATAAGTACCTCTTATCCGTGAGTGGTCGAGTAGACGGTTCCTCCCGTTTTGGTGTAGACAACCGTTATGGATTCTTCCCAGCAGTTTCAGCCGGATGGATTCTGACTGAAGAATCTTTCACACAATCCTTTTCCAAGATCTTGACTTACATGAAACTGAGAGCCAGTTACGGTCTGACTGGAAATGCGGGTATCGGAAACTTTGGCTCATTGGGATTATGGGGAGGTACTTCCTATGGTGGTCAATCCGGTATTAACCCAACTCAAATACCCAATCCAAATTTGACATGGGAAACTACTCAACAGTTAAACGTTGGATTTGATTACGGAATCTTAAATAATCGGATTACAGGGGAGTTTGACTACTATGTAAAGAACACAGATGATTTGCTGTTAAGCGTGCAGATCCCTGCAACCTCTGGTTTCTCTTCTTCCTTGCAAAATGTGGGTAAAATGGAGAATAAAGGAATCGAATTAGTGATCAACACCTTTAATTTTACTGGTGAATTCTCTTGGAATACCAGTTTTAATATCTCCTTCAATAAGAATAAAGTAACGGATCTTGATGGTCAGGTGCTCACTGGTGGACTCGGCTATAACCGAGCCTTAGAAGGAGAGGCAATTGGAGTTTTCTACGGTCGTGAATTTGCCGGAGTTGATCCTACGAATGGAGATGCTCTCTTCAATGTTTACGATGAAGACGGAAACTTTGTGAAGACCACCAATAGCTTCAATGCAGCCACAGATCGTGTGATTGGGAATCCTAATCCGGATTACATCGGTGGAATTACGAACAACTTCAACTACAAAGGATTCGATCTGAGTGTTCTTTTCCAGTTTGTTCAAGGAAATGATGCTAACATCTCTGGTCACGGACGTTGGAGCCGTGGTAGCGGGGTGTATGAAGACAACTCTGTAGCCGATCAGCTTGATGCATGGTCTCCTGATAATCCGAATACGAATGTACCGGAAAACCGTTACCTGAGATCAAATGGTAACCAGTTTTCATCCCGATACATCGTGGATGCATCTTACGTTCGACTAAAAAATGTAACCTTAGGATATACTGTGCCAAATGATGTCCTGAGTAAAGCTGGGTTGAGAAGTCTTCGCGTGTATGTGACTGGCGTAAATCTTCTCACCTTTACAGATTACCCAGCATGGGATCCAGAGATGAACTCGGATTTCGTGGCCGGAAATATTGGCTTAGGAAACGATTTCTACACGGCTCCGCAGGCTAAAACGCTCACATTCGGCGTAAACGTCGGATTTTAAACCCAGACCCTAAAATCTATTTAATTTCCATGGAGAACATGATGAAAAAGCAACTTCGAATCATCCTTGGCTTGTTTCTGGGTCTTACCTTGATTGGGTGTGAAGATTTACTCAATCTGGATCCGCAAGCCTCTATTTCAGATGAAATTGCCCTTTCCACCCCAAGCAACGTGCAAACGGCTCTTGTGGGTGCTTACGGTGCACTTGGCTCATCAAATACATATGGTGGTATGTATATCTACTTAACAGAGGTATATGCAGCGCCTAAGGAAGAACTTTTCTGGAATGGTACATTTATCGATCCAGGAGAGATTTATAACAAAGCTATTGTTATAACGAATGATTTCGTTTCCAGATACTGGTCAGGAAGCTACAATACCATTAACCGTGCAAACAATATTTTAGCTGTAGATGCTAGCATTTTCACAAATGCTGCGACCAAAACTAAAATGGATGCAGAGGCCAAATTTATTCGTGCTTTGAGCTATTATAATCTGATTCAAGTATTTGGTAAAGCTTATAACGATGGCGATCCTTCCAAAAACCCCGGAGTACCTCTTGTTTTAACTCCTACGCGAGTGGTAGATGAAACACTACAGGTCGAAAGAGAGACGGTCGCAAAAGTATATGAGCAAATTGTCAAGGATTTGCTTGATGCAAAACGAGATCTTCCTGAATCCAACGGGTTTTATGCCAATACGTATGCTGCAAGTGGATTTTTAGCCAGAGTTTATTTGGCAATGGGAAATTATTCAGCTGCACTTGCCGAGGCTGACCGAGTTCTTAAATCAGGCGAGTACTCCCTTTTCGCAGATATTGCTGAGAATTATAGTCGCTCTTCCAACGGGGATGAAACGATCTTTGCTATGCAGGTAACCACAACCTCTGGATCGAATGACAATGCCGTTTTCTTTGCGCCACAGCCATTTGGTCGTGCGGATATTCGTATTGAAGCTGGACATCTTGCTTTATATGAAGAAGGCGATGCCAGAGGTCAGTTATTTGTGGCAACTGGACGTGGTGTCATGACAACGAAGTATGCGGTTCCATCCGACCCTAGTGCAGATCCACGAAGACGGAACATTACCGTGATGAGACTGGCTGAAATGCACTTGATCAGAGCAGAGGCAAATGTGAGATTGAGTTCAGAGGTTGGATTATCTCCTCTAGTTGAAATGAATGCGCTACGTGCAAGATCAGGCCTGGCTGCGCTGGAATCGGTCAATTTGCAGCAGATTTTACGTGAACGTAAACTTGAACTCGCATTTGAGGGGCATTTGTTTGCAGATCTCAAAAGATTGCAAGGATCAACCAGCTCCCCGGATAAGGCGAATATTGCGTGGAACGATGATAGTCTCGTATTTCCAATTCCTAATCGGGAAATGTTGGTTAACTCAAAACTAGTTCAAAATAAAGGTTACATTGTAAATTAGATTTGCAGACTTAGCTTGTTTTACAAAGCCAACCTCTTTCTGGGGTTGGCTTTTTTTTGGCTTGAAAGAATCGATCCAAGTTTATGGAGGCTGGCACACTCCATGTTTCTTTTAGCTTACGTTAAATTCCGCTTATTCTTCATTTGGTTTAAAGCGATAGTGCCACCACTCTTTTTCATAGGCTGAAAAGCCATAATGTTCTAACGTTGAGCGGAGTATTAGGCGATTTTTTTCCTGTTCTGGAGTGAGACCAAAAGCGCCATGATGGGACACAATTCCAAAATAGTCAAAGGGGCTGCCCATGTCGAGTTCAAGGCCGGATTGTAGGTCAACCAGTGTGAGATCAACCGTGTAACCCGTGGTGTGGCTAGATTCCCTTGCAATATAACCTTGTTCGAAAAGCTCCGGTTTCTCGATATCGGGATAAAATACCACCTTCATCAAGGTATCATCAGGATTAAGGCTCCATTCCACAAAATGATCTACTGCGATTTGTGGTCGATAGGCGTCAAAAATTAACAGGGTCAACTTCTGGGATAAAAACTCATCTTGAGCCTTTTTCAAGGCTTCAGCGGCTGAGGGCTGGATTAGAACATCCTGCAAATCCAGATATCCATCAACGGTTCTGCCTATAAAGTTATGGGTTCCGCTATAGCGAATTTCCTGAAGTATTGAAGCATCTACCGTAGAAAGGGGCACTAACTCCGCTTCAACGAAGATTATCCCTGAATATGAGTTAGAATTCGAGCAGGAGTATAGGGATAAAAAGGGGAGAGTCAGCAGTATAAAGAATTGGTTTTTTGGATACATTTTTGGAGATTTAATTGTCTTACGTCTATGACTAAAGTTGATCAAATGCACGATCTGATTCAAGCCATTGCTTTCTATTTCGAAACCATTTCATCCACACAACGAGCACTGATCCTGGTTGGAGGGCTTACCTTTTTTTGGCTTTTTGAAATAACGTTGCCGTTGTATCGATTTGAATACAACAAGTGGAAGCATGCATTCTTGAATCTATTTTTCACACTGACTACCATTTCGGTGAATTTCGTGATGGCATTTATGCTTTTTATGACAGCTGAATTTGTATCAGGCAAGGAATTTGGGTTTTTGTACTGGTTAGGAGCCCTGTCGCCATCTGGAACAATCGGTTTGGGTTTTTCGATTTTAGTGGGATTGATGCTCTTGGATCTAATATCAGCCTGGTTCGCTCATTGGATACAACATAGAGTTCGATGGATGTGGAAATTTCATCTGATTCATCACACGGATATCCACGTCGATACAACCTCTGCAAACCGTCATCATCCTGGTGAGAGCGTAATTCGATTTCTATTTACGACCTTGGCTGTATTGATTACTGGTGCGCCAATGTGGATGGTCTTGTTGTATCAATCATTGAGCGTTGTGCTCAGTCAGTTTAACCATGCAAATATATCACTTCCCTCATGGCTGGATAAAGGGATCAGTTGGGTGATCGTTTCCCCTGATATGCATAAAGTTCATCATCATTACGTATTACCCTACACAGACTCCAATTATGGGAATATATTCTCAGTTTGGGATCGATTATTTGGGACGTTTATGACGATTGATCGGGAGAAGATCGTGTATGGTGTCGATA
>JAURMN010000177.1 GCA_030830725.1 Balneolales bacterium
AACCTGTCCATTGGCTGCTCAGATTCCATGTCCTGCTTTACCGCAGCGATAGCTTTGAGCTGATCCGGCGTCTCTTCAAACTCAAACCGAGCCTCCATCTCTCGTTGCCAGGTATTGTCGGGGTCAAATGCGTACGCTTGTTGCGATTTTCGTGCGGCGTAAAGTTGAATCAATTCTCGGGCAATATCCTGAAGTCTGGACCGTGTTTTTTGCTTTTTACGTTGCCATTCTCCGGACCCTAGTTTTGTTATCAGAGGCTCAGCACCCTCTTTCCCGGAATATTTCTGCAATTTGTGCAGGCTGGTGACATTCACATACAGGATGGAGTCTTCCTGATAGCGAACTACGGCAGATTCCTGAATAGTTTCACGGACTTTGATTTGCTTGAAACCTTCAAATTTCCCGATCCCATAATCCACATGAACCACATAGTCCCCTATGTTTAGATCTCGAAGTTCTTTGAGAGAAATTCCTCCATGAACACGTTTTTTCTTGAGTTTAGCCCGATGAAATCGATGAAATATCTGATGGTCGGTTAAGACACTCATTCCGGGAATACCGGGTTGAGCTGGCAGGATAAACCCTTCATGTAGGGAAAGCACTTGTAAGTTCACATCCGGAAGATCGTCATCGAGCAGAAGTTCCTCAAAACGCTCCTTTTGAGACGCATTATCACACAAGATCACTACCTGATTATCCTCTTGAGCTTCCTTTTTCAGATACTCCTTTACAAAGGAAAATTTAGAGCCAAATTCAGGGTGAGGAGAACTTTTAATAGGGTAGATCAAAGGGGTTTTTCCTTCAGAATAAAGGCTCACTTTATCTGGGTGCGATTGTGTAGTGGAGGTAAATCCTCCTGTTTGAATCCGAGAGAAATTATGGAGTTCTGCGTGAAGGGTGTCTGGAGTCAAATATCGCTCAGAGGGCATAGCCAGTAAGGCGTCCGCTTCTTCTTCGACTGTTATTCTAGCGGAGAGTGCCTGGTAATAGGCTTTCTCAATCTGCTCAAAAAATATACCATGTTCTGCCTCGATAAGACCAGGTTGATGCATCCAAATCAACGTCTTCGGGGGCATATAACGGAAAAGGCTCTCCGAAGGGCGGTTACGAAACGAGACATTTGGCAGGAGACGAATCTCATCCAAAAAAGAAATCGAGCGCTGAGAATCGGGATCAAATTCTCGGAGACTGTCGATATCATCCCCAAAAAATTCAATCCTTACTGGATAATCACTCCCAAAAGACCAGATGTCGAATATTCCACCACGTATCGCATATTCACCCGGTTGCTCCACAAAGTTTACCGCAGCATACTCCTGATCCACAAGAAGCGTTTGTAGCTGATCTGGAGGGTGATGATCGCCTTTCGCCAATCGTAGCGTTTCCTGGTCAAATAGTTTGGCAGAAAGGATCTTTTCGGTTAATGCGGTTATGCTGGTCGTGACCACAAAAGAAGATTGCCCCCTTATCTGTCCAGCAATTTCCGAGCGCTGAACCAGGTTTGCATGATCTCGCAGGGTTTCAGCATCATATGGTTTAAGACGGGTTGGCGGAAAGTAATAAACCTGCTCTCGCCCCAGCTGTTGTAGATCCGAGGCCCAGGAAGCAGCCGATTCATCGTCTGGTGTAAGAATCAAAAGAAGAGGATTTTCCTCAGCAATCACGTGTGAAAGAATCGCATGTAAAGATCCCGTTCCTCCCTGGAATTGAATTAAAGCTCGATCCTCTCGAAGCTTTTTCCTGATTTCTTCCAAGGGAATCAGACGCTTGACGGAATTCAACAGGAGATGACTCATAAAAACAAAGGTTCAAAAACTAAACGGAGAGGAGGGGTGAGCGTAACCAGAAAAACTCCAGAACAACTCCTGAAAAAAGGAAAATCAGGCTTATGAGAAGAAAGCGTTCATACAGATCTTCATAGTCTGTGTAATAAATTTCTTCGATTTCAGTCCTTTCTAACCTGTCAATCTGATCATAAATTTGTTGAAGAGATTCTGTATCTGTGGCTCTGAAATAGGCTCCTCCGGTCATTACCGCGATCTGTGTAAGCATCTCTTCGTCGATATCTACACTCACGCTTTGATATCTTTTTCCGAAAATAGGATCCACAACCGGATATGGGGCGGTACCCCGACTTCCAACACCGATTGTATAGATTCGAATCTGATAATTCTGAGCCAATTCGGCAGCTGTGACCGGATCAATTTCGCCCGAATTATTCATTCCGTCCGTTAACAGAATGATCACTTTGCTCGAAGCATTACTATCTTTGAGACGATTCACAGCTGTCGCAATTCCCATCCCAATGGCGGTTCCGTCTTGGATCTGGCCCATTTGTAATTCGTTCACCACATTGGTCAACAAATTATAATCTAATGTAGGTGGACATGCTGTATAACTTTGTCGGGCAAAGGCCACAAGACCTATCCGATCACTGATTCTTCTATTAATAAAATCCGTGGCTACCGTTCGTGCGGCTTCCAACCGGTTGGGCTTTAAATCTTCAGCCCGCATGGAGGTGGAAATATCCAGGCTCAGAACAATATCAATTCCCTCTGCATTTCGTTCAACGGTAACATTTTCAAGTTGAGGACGCGCCAGTGCAACCACAGCAAGCAACAAGCTTGCCCCAATCATTACACTTGGAATAAAACGAAGAGTTTCCCTTAGGCCTTTACCGGGAAGTTGTAACAATTTGGTCGAGGAAAAAAGAAACCGTTGCCTGCGATGATTTCGTGACTGCCACATAACAAAGAGCCCCCAACATGGGAGTAAGAGCAGAAGCCAGAAAGCTTCAGGAGAGTGCCATTCGATTTCATTAATCATGAAGGGATCTCCTCACTCTTCTTCGTTTCCATTATCTCTATCCCTGACACTTTTTTACCGGCCTTCTTCTCTCCCAAAGATGCTCTAACGGAAGTTTCAAACTCTAATTTAAGTTGGTTAATGCGATAACGATCTTCTCTTGTTGCTACCTGATAGAACTCTCTTGCAGTATCCACTGCATGACGAGCCATTTCCTGAGTCGGATTGAATTTGGCAAATTTCACCTGGTCCGCCTCACGTAACACTACTCGTGCAGCTTTGATTAATGATTCATGGGCATGATAGGCCTGAAGCCCTCGTAAAATCTCAAAAGAGGTCATTTCGAGAGCCTCAATTCTATATACCTCTTCCATATAGGTACGAATAGCATTTCCCAGTTCGATATAGAAAGGTGGGTAATCTTCATTGACCAGTCTGGAAACTTGAGAAGCTAATCCTTCAATTGTACCGGAAAGCGTCTCCAAGGGGTCAGGGAAGGGAGGGAGTTCGGGTTCAACTTCAGGTTCATGGGAGTCTGACTCTTTCCACTTCTTCCATAACGCCAACGAAAGAAGCCCAATGATGAGTAGAACAACAATCAAAAGGGCATAGTGCCACCAGGGTCTTGAAAATTCAAATATAGGTTTGATAGGCCGGAGTTCACCTGTTTCCGCGCTGTCAGGCAATACTGTCTGGAAAAAAAGAGGAATACGAGAGGACAAAATTACGGTATCTCTACCATTCCCATAAAGCTGAATGGGAATAGCGGCAAGTAGTGTATCGCCAATAGAAAAATACTGAAGATCCAGAACGACACTATCCAGATAAGTGGATTTCTTGAAGCGCTGTCTGTTTAACTCGAATAGTTCTCCTCGGAAGTAGTCGGAATCTGGAAGTTTGATCTCCGGAAATTCTGTATTTGTCGTGATTAAAAGGGTAATTCTAAAAGGATCCCCAATTCGCACGCTGTCCTGAGAAAGTAGTGTTTGAACCATCTGAGCCTGAGCTCCCTTAGAAAGCACAAAGACAAAGAAAAACATGAACAACCAATACTTACTCCGAAAATAATGTGCCATTTGAGTTATCTCCTCAATAACGATTTAATCTTCGGTGAAAAAATGTGATCAAGGGTCTTACATAAGACTGATTCGTCCGTAATCGAATGAAATCGAGTTTCATTTTGAGGAATTTATCCTCCAAATTGGCCTGATTTTCCAGTGTTTTTGCCTTTATCTGAAGCTGATTTTTGCGACTTGACGTGTCAATCCATACTGTCTCACCTGTCTCCGCATCCTCAAATGGGAGTAACCCTAGGGCGGGCAATTCTGTCTCCAGTTCATCGACAATGTGAAGGCAAACCAAATCATGCTTATTTCGGGTGATACGGATCTCTCGTTCGTAATCCTTATCCTGAAAATCAGAGGCCAAGACTACAATAGACCGACGATTAAGGAGCCTGTTAATATAATTCAACGCCTCTTTGATAGTTGTTCCCTGCCCGGTTGGCTTGGCGTCAAGAAGGTCCCGAATCAGTCTGAGTACATGTGATTTTCCTTTCTTTGGAGGAACTACCTTTTCAATCTTATCACTAAAAAGAATCATTCCTACCTTATCACCGTTCTGGATCGCACTAAAGGCCAACACTGCACTCACTTCGGCCGCCAATTCCATTTTGGTCTGAGAATGGGTGCCAAAAAAACCACTGGGGGAGATATCGACACAAAGCATCAAAGTCTGTTCGCGTTCTTCCTCAAACACCTTAATATAAGGGCGGTCATTTCGTGCGGTAACATTCCAATCAATTTGCCGAACGTCATCTCCAAACGTGTATTCACGGACTTCAGAAAATTCCATACCTCGCCCTTTAAATGCAGACTGATACTCACCTCCAAACATGGAATTGACCAGTCCTTTGGTGCGAATCTCGATCTTTTTGACCTTTTTCAGTAGTTCTTTGGAATCCATGCATTAAATATACGAACCAATAGGCAGGAGAGCTTATCTTTTATGAAAAAAACGATGAAAACAACCTGAAATTAGAGAGAAAATCCTATCTTTACAGGCTGTACAGTAGAACGATATGTCAACCGGTTTCTCTCCTGATTTATTGTTCTCTATTTATAAATGAATTGTTACAGAGGCTTGCTATGATTATTGGAGTTCCAAAAGAGATTAAAACGCATGAAAACCGAGTTGCACTTGTGCCGGGTGGCGTAGTGCAGATGGTCAAAGATGGACATAAAGTCCAAGTTGAAGAAGGGGCCGGACTGGGAAGCGGATTTTCTGATCAGGAATACAAAGATGCGGGTGCGATCATTCTAGATACCGCAAAAAAGGTATGGGAATCGTCTGAAATGATTATGAAAGTGAAGGAACCGATTCCTTCCGAATATGGATTTTTACGTGAAGGGTTGGTTGTTTTCACCTATTTCCATTTTGCAGCCAGTCGTGAGCTTACTGAAGCTGTAATTCAGTCCAAGTGTATTGCAATTGCCTATGAAACCGTTGAAAAAGTGGACGGATCCTTACCTTTACTCATTCCAATGAGTGAAGTAGCCGGAAGAATGGCTCCACAGGAAGGGGCTAAATATTTGGAAAAAGCTCAGGGTGGACGTGGAGTATTGTTGGGTGGAATTCCAGGAGTTCGTCCTGCTAACGTATTGGTATTAGGTGGGGGAATCGTAGGAGTTAATGCCGCAAAAATTGCTGCTGGTATGGGAGCCAATACCACAATTCTGGACATCCATATGCCAAGACTTCGCTACCTGGATGAAGTCATGCCAAAAAATGTCAAAACGGTCTATTCTTCTGAAGCTAATATTCGCGCCCTTCTTCCTGAAACCGATCTGGTAATTGGGGCTGTTCTGATACCAGGAGCAAAAGCACCTCGCTTGATTACTCGGGATATGTTTTCGTTGATGAAGCCCGGATCGGTACTTGTCGATGTTGCTATTGATCAAGGGGGATGCTTTGAAACCTCAAAAGCCACTACTCATGATGACCCGATCTATGTAGTAGATGAGATCGTTCACTACTGTGTGGCGAATATGCCAGGCGCTGTTCCCTATACGTCGACCATCGGTTTGACTAACGTAACACTTCCATACGCTCGTTCCATTGCGTCTAAAGGGTGGAAAAAAGCCGTGGAACAAGATCCGGAATTGATGAAAGGTCTAAATATTGCAGCTGGAAAAATTACCTATAAAGATGTGGCCTCTGCGTTTGATTTAGAGTACACTCCATATGCGTGAGGTCATCCATTAATCTCATCGGTCAGGAGATCCCTAAGGCGTCTAAATAGCGATCTTCGGTTTGCCTTATTCGACGAATTTGTTCTTCTGTTTGATCTTCGTGTCCGCAAATATGAAGAAGTCCGTGGATGAGAACCCGGCAAAATTCGTGCTTAAATAGAATCCCCAAATCCGTCGCTTGTTCTTGTATTCTAAAAGGGCACTGAATAATAGTGGCTTCCATTGGATCACCTTCTTCCTCATACCGAAATGCGATGTTATCGGTCAGATAGGTTTCCTTCAGAAATTCTGAATTCAATCGGATCATTTCGTCTGGGTTTGAATAAATAAGCTCAACAAAGCCATCTTCAATGTTCTCTTCAGAGAGAACATGAAGGGCTATTTTTTGAATTGCATCCTTTGAAAGGGGAAGATCTAGGTCTGATTGATTTAGCACAGAAATCTCAAGATTGGAGGCTGTTTCATCACGCAGCGATGGAAACTTCATCTTATTTGTCTCTTTAGAGGACTTCAGACTCATTTTATGAACCTGTAAAATCGTCAAGCCCGTCTGTATCGGTAAGAGAAAGTGCTACACCACACATCATCAAATCCTCTGGCAATTTGGTGAAATCACCTGTGAGAACACGTTCATTGACATTGGCATAAATACTGCATCCAGCTTCTTTTTCTACAATGAGCCCGGTGGTTATCTCTCCGGTTTTCCCAAAAAATGTAACCTGATTGAGCATCTCAGATGCGACAAAAGCCGTACAGTTGTGAAGCTGAATAAAGGTATTTTGTGCATACACCGACACCATATTCATCCGCTTTCCATCCACCTCGAGTCCAAGATGAATTTCAAGGGCTAATCGGCGATTTTGTTCTGGAATTCGCAACTCAAATCGGAATACATCCATTCCAAGCGTTGAAGGTGAAGCCCCTAATATTTTTCCGATAGCCTGGATGTTTTCAGTAGTGAATTCGTGAATCATAAGCTTATGCTACGTGTGTTCTTTTTGAATTCAGCTCTTCCATTTCTTTACTTAGAACCCAAGATTAAACATTTCTACCCGCTGCTTATTCTCCTCTTCAGATTCAGGTAGTGTGATGCGTCCCAAAGTGGCCTCGTTCGCTCTAAGGGCTAATGCAGAAGCCCTGTTTTCGTCCTCAGGCTGTGTGAGATAGTGAATCCGTTGAAGAATAACTAAAAGATTACTATTGAAATTAATATCCTGGTAGGCGGAGTTGACTTGTGCTTGTTTAGCATCGGCTTCTTCGGTCAAATTTTTCTGACGGTCCAGATCTCCTCGTCCGCGAGCTTGCTGAGCTTCTTCCCTCAACATCGTAATGTCGACTTCAAGGTCTGCCACGTCATCTAGGGAGTAGCCGATCTTTTTGAACATCTCTTCCTCCGTTTGCAACGCTAACTCTGCCGCTTCTGTTTTTGCTTCCGTAATGGCCATACGATAGCCATAAAGAACCATGGTCAGGACCTCATCTTCAATTCCACGAAATGGAATTTTGTTATAACCGTCTACCAGCCATTTACGAGCGGATTCTAAATTTCCTTCTCGGATGTAATAATCGGCCAACTCCGTGAACGCAAATCGGTAATTCCCCAACATTCGACGAATATTTTCGTCAAAGTATACGTCCGGATCATTCCAGTTTGTAAAGCGGAAAGTATTGAGTCGTTCTTCATGTTCCTGAGGATCTAAGGTGCCAAAATTTCCTCCTGAACGTTTTTTGGGAACCACTCTAAAGGCTTTTCCTTCATATTGGAAATAATCTTGAAGCCCAAGCTGAGCAGATCTGGAAACAGTATTGGCAAAATAAACCGGACGTAACCACTGATTATTACGCAGTATATCCAGGATTAGAACATCCTGCGTCTGTAAATAAAAGCGATCGTTCCCTTGAACATCTCTACCTGCGGAGCGTCCTTGAAGATACCAACTCACTTGATTATCGAGCTCTGCAACTGGGATGCTATAAGCAACAGCGCTTTGGATTTGATAATCAAAATTAGCCGTCTGAGTATTCACCCCTGTCCACTCTTGCGCTGGATCTTGATTCGTGAAAGCTCGTTCGAGTAGATTTTTATTAACAGGGATGGTGATTTGACCAGGCTCATGCAAGGAGAGAGCTCCGGTAATTTGATTTACCTGAGCGTCGTTCAGACTGATTGGCAAGGGTTTGGATTCATGAGAAAAAAGATCTCTCATCTGTTTGATATACCAGTCCGTGTTGAGCAAACTCAAGCAAACTACCCTTACATCGGTCCGTACCCCCTCAACCTCCTGGATATACCACAGAGGAAATGTGTCATTATCTCCATTTGTAAATACAATAGCATTTGGCTCAAGTGATTGGAGAAGATTCCATGCGTAATCTCTGGCTACATAATTTCCAGTTCGATCGTGGCTTTCCCAGTTTTCAGCTCCCATCCATACCGGAAGTGCAAAGATAGAAAGCATGACAACCGCTACCGCCGCAGTTATTCTCTCTTTCAGGAGGTTTCGCATAAAATCCAGGATTGCAAACATTCCAAACCCAATCCAGATGCTGAATGCAAAATAGGAGCCTACATACGCATAATCCCGTTCTCTGGGTTCATAAGGGGATTGGTTTAAATAGATAATGATGGCCAATCCGGTCAAAAAGAAGAGGGCCATCACGGATAAGGCTCGGGTTGGATCTGCCCTGAAATGATAGAGAAATCCCAGTAAGCCAAAGAAAAGCGGGAGAAAAAAATATGCCGTATGGGCGGGGTTATGATCATTCCTGCTTTCCATAAACCCAGTGTTTACAATTGCGTCCTGAATATCGGAGTCTCTGCCCACAAAGTTCCATCCAAAATAGCGCCAGTACATATGATTGATCTGGTAATCCCAGAAATACTCCCAATCACTATCATATCGAGCATAAAATTCCTGATGGTGGGGCTGAGAAGAGTGACGCCTTGGGAAAAAGACCTCTTCCCGTCTGTCTATAGAGCCTGTTTCGTTGTTGTATGTAAACCCTTTGAGAAGAGGGGTGTCCCCATATTGCTCACGTTTCAGATAAGAGACCATCGCTTCCGGCGTAGAGGGATCATTCTCATTTACTGGTGGATCTGCTTGTGCTCGAATAAAGATGAGCGAATACGTAGAAAACCCTATTAAAACCATCGCATAGGAGAGAACTGCCAGATTCACTAGGCGATACCCTTTTGTATGAGTGTACCAAATGGCGTACCCCAC
>JAURMN010000178.1 GCA_030830725.1 Balneolales bacterium
CCAGCGAGTTGGATATTTTTTTAATTTCTTCCTTAAAGTCATCAAAATTTACGAAGAGTAGGTAGTGGGCGGACGGGTACATCCCCTGAAGAAAACAATACCGGCAGTCGTAGAGGCAGTTTAGTAGATGGGAAAAATAAAAATTATGTTTCCCACCGACTCCGTAACTCTGGGGAATTGGGTGAGTGAGCTTACCCCGTTGTCGGGCGAGAATCAGGGCGGGTTTCTTTTTTTGAAGACGAAAGCTCTGGTTCGATGGGTTGAAGACTTCTTTGTAGTGTTTACATGGAATAACCGATGCCTTCGGAAAGCGGGACAGAATCTCGCGGCTCTTGGGCAGTTCTTCTGCACCTTCCTCGACGTAGATCGTATCAATCATCCCAGCTTTCGGTGCGGTTCAATCCGTATATTGATCTTTTCCAGTGCCTGTTTCGCATCAGGAGAAAGGCTTACCAAATTTTTAATTTCATCGAGATCAACTCCCAGCATTTTCGCATGCCTGAGTAATTCGTGCAGCTGATGGCTCCTGGTAACCGAGAAGTGGTGTATGGTAAGAATTTCTTTGGTTATTTCTTCAATTTGCTCATCGGGTTGGAGTTCCAGAGCCATTTGGTCGATTTGGCTTACCAGTTCATCCACATCTCTCATGTGTAATGAAATCATTTCTGTGGCTTCCTGCGGATGTATTTTTTCGATCGGCTGCTTTGGCGTATCAGAGACAATTTTAACAACTTGCACGAGCTCACGGAAAGAAAACTTCGATGCTTCTCTAAAGAATGAATGAGCTTCCATATCATATCCCATCTCAGGCTCATATTGAGTCACCGGGGAACTAGAGGTGCAAAGAGAAGATACAGGTAGAGAAGACTGGCAAATCTGCGTGGGGTAAAACACTTCTTCACTTTTATCGTCGATGATTTTACCAGCAAGAAAAGCATCCCCTTTGGCAAGGCTGCCATGTCCGGCAATTCCGAGATTCAGCCATCCCTCATTTTTTCCAGCTTGATATTGACCGAGGAGCTTGGTGGCAGAAGCTGCACGATCTTTTCCTAACCCCGAGATAAGTAGGCAATGTTGATCATTCTGGAACATAGAACCCGGAGATAAATCTGTTTTTACCAGCCGATAAAAATCAATCACTGGCTGGGCTTCCGCAAGGAATGCGACTACGAAATTCATTTTAAGAGATGATGATTTTGTGCAGCATTGGAAATCCTGGCTTCGTATCTACGAGCGATCTCGAAAAACTTGGATGTTTCTTCTAATTTTCCCCGCTTTTGGGAACCCTTCGCTAGGATCAGGCACTTATGTACTAAAACGGAGATTGCCGAGACATATTGTTTCTCTTTCAATGTATTGGATTCAATCAGGTTGATTAAAGCTTGCACCCGAAAACGATCCATCCCCCAGGTGGTGGTTGATAATTGATCTGAGTGCCCTCCATGCTTGATTACAAGTTTTTCTTGTACCAGACCAATCTCTTCCTGGAGAAGTAACCTCAGCCAAAATTCATAATCTTCACAAACCGCCAAGTTTTCATTGAATAATCCAATGGCTTCAAAGATCGATTTGTGAAGTAAGACAGAAGATGGGCAGATGAGGCAATGTTGGAGGCTTCTTTCCCAGAGGTTTTCAGGACTCTTGTTTAAATAGGCAGGGGGGATTACCTCATTCCCATTGCGTATCCATTTCTCTCCAGTGTGTATTGCATGTAAACCTTTGTGCTGTTCGATATGGTGGACCTGTTTTTGTAATTTATCCTCCATCCATTCATCATCCGAGTCGAGTAGGGCGATCCAATCCCCATTCGCTTCTCGAATTCCAAGATTTCTTGCGGCAGAAACTCCCTGGTTTTGCACATTTCGCAAAATTCGTACGGGAATCGAATGAAGATCATTTAATATTTCGATAGCTGGGCTAGAGCCGTCATCGACCACGAGAATCTCAAATGGGGCAAAAGATTGGCGAGAAACAGATGAGACCGCCCGTTGTAGGAGGTCCGGGCGGTTGTACACAGGAATGACAACCGAGACTTTCAGCGTCATCCAAAAGATGGATCATTCATCCCCATCAGGGGAGTGGGGTAAAACGGAAAAGTCTTAGAAGACTTTGACCGAGACTTCAGTGCCTTCAAACCCGTTTGCAGAAATTACGAGTTTACCTTCACCAACTTCTCCGCCACGGATTGGAATGTTAACGGTCTTGTCACCCTCCGCAATCACGGCCTCTGGCATAATGACCGAGTTAGGGATGTTGGTTTTGACATCGATTGCAAGTCCACCAGCAGGGGCTTCATAATCGATCTTAAAGAGCAGGGTTGCCGTGTCGCCACTTTGGATATCAAGAGAGTTCGGGCTGACGCTCAGACGGCTTTCATCGATCCGAAAATTGCCAATATCAAGGGCTCCATGGGCACCACCTGAAAGCTTCACTGGATAATCTAATCCGGAGGGTAAGGCAGGAATCACAAAGCGTAATTCGTTCTCGGAAAGGTAGCGGGTGGTGGCATCCTGCTCGCCCACTTTGATCACATCATATTTGGTCAGTCCACGCCCTTGAACAGCAATCTCTGCCCCAACAGGACCACGGTATGAAGCGAGGTTGCCGACATAGCGATTTTCGAGGCGGAAGGTTTGCAGGTCGCTGGTCATTCTGCGGTCGGCCACATTCCCGTTATCTAAAACGCTGGCGTACTTGGCCTCGAAGTAGTAGGTAGCTTCGTCAAACCCGGCTGGCAATTTATAATCACAACTCCAGAGAGCCGGATTGAGATCATCC
>JAURMN010000003.1 GCA_030830725.1 Balneolales bacterium
AACATTCAGTTTCCAGAGTAATTTCACACCTTTAGATGATGGTTTTGAGCGGTTTCGGTCGCTTCGTCGTAGCCTGCATCCAGATGGCGATAGACCCCAAGTGCCGGATCATTGTGGAGGACTCTGCGGAGGCGTTGTTCGGCGACATCTGTACCGTCGGCCACGACCACCATTCCTGCATGTTGGGAATAGCCCATTCCCACTCCCCCACCGTGGTGGAAGGAGACCCAGGTGGCGCCTCCGGCCGTATTGGCCATTAAGTTAAGTAAAGGCCAGTCAGATACCGCATCTGAGCCATCTTTCATCGCCTCTGTTTCGCGGTTTGGAGAGGCTACTGAGCCACAATCCAGGTGATCGCGTCCAATCACAATTGGAGCCCTTACTTTGCCTGTTCTGACGAGTTCGTTGAATATAAAACCGGCTTTTTCACGGTCGCCAAGACCGAGCCAACAAATGCGCGAAGGAAGGCCCTGGAAGGCGACTTTGGTGCGAGCTTCCGTGAGCCAGTGAATGAGATGTTCATTGTCAGGAAAGGCGTTCATCAGAGCCTGATCTGTGGTATAAATATCTTCAGGATCTCCAGAGAGCGCTACCCACCGAAATGGTCCTTTTCCTTCGCAAAACAAAGGTCGAATATACTCGGGTACAAATCCTTTAAAATCAAAAGCATGTTTTTCACCGCCTTGACGTGCGAATTCTCGTAGATTATTCCCATAATCAAAGACAATGGCACCTCTACGTTTATGCTCAAGCATTAGTCCGACATGGCGAGCCATCGTGGCCAGTGATTGCTCTTTGTAGAGGTCGGGGTTTTCGGAGCGAAGTTTTGATGCTTCTAAGAGGCTAAGATGCTGTGGAACATACCCATACACGGGATCGTGTGCGGAGGTCTGGTCGGTGAGAATATCGGGAATCAATCCCTCATCGAGAAGTCGTTCCAGAACATCGGCAATGTTTCCGACGAGGCCGATGGAGATGTTTTCGTGGTTTTGAAGGGCTTTGCGAGTCCAATCCAGCGCTTTGGGGAAGGAATCAGTCATTTTATTGATATAACGCGTATCCAGGCGCTTTTTAATGCGGTCAGGATCGACATCTACCCCTAAAAATGTAGCGCCTGCAAGTGTTGCTGCGAGTGGTTGAGCCCCACCCATTCCTCCAAGCCCGCCACTGACCAAGAGTTTTCCCTTTAAATCCCCTCCAAAATGTTGACGTCCACACTCCACAAAGGTCTCGTAAGTGCCCTGTAAAATGCCTTGAGAACCGATGTAAATCCAGCTCCCTGCCGTCATCTGCCCATACATCATCAACCCCTTGTCTTTCAACTCTTGAAAATGTTCCCAATTGGCCCATGCAGGCACAAGATTGGAGTTGGCGATGAGTACACGCGGGGCGTCAGGATGGGTTCGGACAATGCCTACAGGCTTGCCGGATTGCACCAAGAGGCTATGATCATTGTCGAGCTCTAAAAGATGGCGGATAATACGTTCGGCAGCCTCAGGATTGCGTGCGGCTTGACCTGTACCTCCATATACGACGAGATCAGCAGGATTTTCGGCCACTTCGGCGTCGAGATTGTTCAAAAACATGCGTAAAGCCGCCTCAGTTTGCCAGGATTTGGCATGAAGTCGGGAGCCGGTAGGGGCTTTGTAATGGGGGTGGGTGGCATAGTGCCTGAGGAAGGTGTCAATGGACATAGGGTGTCTCTTTTTGTACTAGAATTCCAACCTTTGCTCAATATAGGATTTGCAGGGCAATCCTCAAGACAGGGCATGACTTTTGATCCTGGCTGCGGATTCCTTTTTTTAATCTCTCGATGCGTCGTATATTTGTTGCTCATTTTAAGTTGCCGCTGTGGTGGAATTGGTAGACACGTTGGACTTAAAATCCAATTCGACTTAAAATCGAGTGCCGGTTCGAGTCCGGCCAGCGGTACATCTTTTCGTATTGCCAGTATGTATAGATACTGGCATTTTTTTGGCCTAATGAAGTGAGGATGTTGACGGATTATTAGATCAAAAAAAGGCAAGTTTTATGCCTCATCGAGGACGTAAATTCCGTCCAGCCCCCGTCCTAACTCTTGATAATCGAGTCCATATCCTACCACGAACTTATTTTCGATATCGAATCCCACGAAATCGACTGTAACATCCACTTTCAGAGCCTCGGGTTTACGCAGTAGACTGACCGTGTGAAGACTGAGGGGTGACTCCTTTATCAAAGAATCTTTTAAATAGCGCAAAGAGAGCCCGGAATCGACAATATCTTCGGTAACGAGAATGTGGCGGCCATGGATGGTTTGACGCAGAGGAATAGTTTCCTGGACGACTCCGGTAGTTTCTGTGGCGCCGTGGTAGCTGCTCAATCCAATGAATTCGACTTCGACAGGGAGGTCGATGTGGCGGATCAGATCGGCAAGAAAGACGAAAGAGCCTTTGAGGACGCTGATGAGCAGGAGTGGGTTTTGGTCTGTTATGGGTGCCTCTGAATGGATTGCGCGATAGTGTTCCGATATCTCACGGCCTAGTTCCTGATTCTTTTTATGGAGTTTTTCGGCAGGAATAAATGGGACGAACTGTTTGTCGTGAATGTGAACTTTGGTGGGCATGAAACGAGAGCTAAGTGGTGTGGTCGAGTGTGATGTGATAGTACTGATCGGATAGATGCTTACAGGTTTATGCGGATCAGGATAGTGAGCTTTTATTCGGAACGGTGTGCTTCGATTCGGTGAAAATTACCCATGTTTTACCTTGATTACCAAACATTCTCGTGTTTTTGAAGAACATTTAGCGAGTTCGGAAATCACTCCGGAGCGGGTGTGGGATTGCTGGTAATCGAATGGATAGAGTACAGCGAGAAGTCGGGAACCACTTTCAAAGACGAGGGTCTGTTGTTTTTGTTGAGTGGTGAGTTTGTGATTGGTGAGCAGATCTGAAATGAGTTGGTGGCCCTGCATTCCGAGGGGCTGGATGCGATCACCAGGCTTCCACTTCCGAATCAGGCTGGGTTCTTTTTCGGGAGAAAGTGTCTGAATGACTTCCATATCCAAGTATAAGCTGTCCGAGGAGAGTGATGAAGGTTTTGAAGGGTTTTCGTGGGGCAAAAATGATCGTTTTTGAAGGGTTAAAGAGGCCCCGAAAAGTCCGAAATGCGCGGTTTCATCACTTAGGGATGGGGTTATGACATAAATAACCGGGAACTTTTGGGTTTCTTCAGAGATTTGGTCGCCTGAGGATGTTTGTGTTTCCGAATGGGTTTGTGCCAACGAGTGTGGTTTGGTTTCCGGAGTAGCTTGTGGCGCCAAAGGAGTTTTTTGGATGTAAAAATAGTCTCGTTCGCAAAATAGACTCAAAGTGGAGGAATATTCATGACATTGACCTGTTTGAAGGGTTCCCAAGGCTTTGACCGCTGTCTCGAGTTGGCCTTGCGAGAAGGGAATCTCCTGTTGAGTAAACCAATCGGCCAAAATTACGCTTTTAAGTTCGTCTTGAAGTGAATACCACGGATCACGAAGCAGTTGATGCGGTTCGGATTGGGAAACACAAGTTGTCAGTACATAGTCAGCGAGTGCTTTGAATTCTATGGCCCTTTTAGAGAGCTGAAGGAGATTTTTCTCCCAACCCGGGAAAAATTTGTGAAGCTCCGGATACCATTGGTTTCGAAGAAAATTCCGCGCATAAGTAGATTCTTCGTTAGACATATCGATTCGATACGGAATGTGCTCCTTTTGAATTACTTCCATAATCTGACGCCGAGAAACGGATAGCAGGGGGCGCAGAAGCTCAGAAGTAGAAGTAGAATGAATTGAACCAGAAAATGGCAAAGGACAACGAGGTTGAATGCCGTACCAGGCCCCCATCCCAGCTCCGCGCAGGATCTTCATCAGCACTGTTTCAAGTTGATCATCTTGATGGTGAGCCGTGAGGACAAAGTGCGCGTTTTCGGCATAAGCCAGCTCGGCGAGAATACGATAACGCTCACGCCTGGCCCAATCTTGAAAGTTTTCTCCCTCCGCCAATCCAGGCGTTGAATCTACTCGAAACGCCCCGTAATCTACATTCCACAACTCACAAACCTCCTCCACAAGGCGCTGGTCTTTTTCTGACGCATCGCCTCTGAGTTGATAATTTAGGTGAACTACAAACACCTGACTGGGGGTCAAAAGCTCTTTCATTGCCCAAAGAAGGAGCATGGAATCGGGTCCGCCACTCACCCCTATTACCACACGAGCAGAGGGCTGAGATAGCTCTGGAGCCAGCATCTGAAGCGGTTGGTGAAGATCAGATAGAAATGTATTCATGATGCGTCAGGCTTCTCGAAGTCAGGAGGATTTGGCTGAGGGTTACTGAATCCTTGATTAATTAAGGATTAAACGAATGTTTTCATGATTGTGACGGTGAACGGTGTAGGCTTCATCAAGGAATAATAATTCTCCTTGCGGGGTAAGCCCAAGACATTTTCGAAGTCCAACTGGAGCGCCATTAATTTCAACATGTACCCATTGACCGTATCCAATTAGTCGGGAATGGATACGCGAGCAGAGCTCAGGAGCCGAATTATCCCAGAAGACATAGGCTTTTTCTATGTGCTCACAGAGCTGTACCAAAAGTGACGATCGGTTCCATTCTACACCCGTGAGTTGAGCCAGAGAAACGGCCTGAAGTGCATTAGAGTCTTCAAAATGTGGGAATTCGGATTGGTTGACATTCAGCCCGATCCCGATGATGACACGCTCCAAGGTGGATCCTAAAAATAGGGTTTCGGTGAGTATTCCACCCAGTTTTGAACCGTCTACTAGAATATCATTGGGCCATTTAATTCGGACTGGAAGGGCCGTAATCGTGGAAATGAATTCTGCAATTTTTTCGGCAATCGAGAGAGTGAGAAGAATCAGACGATGGGAATCATTAGGGCATAATCCTACGGAAAAAAGGAGGTTTTGACCTGTTTGAGAGTGCCAGGCTTTGATCCCCTGCCCTCTTCCGGATGTTTGATGATCGGCGCACGCCACGATCCCGTGTGTAAATTGCTCTTTAGGTAACTGATGAAGCTGACGGTTGGTGGAATCGATTTCGTTAAAGTATAGAAAAGGTCGTCCCACCCAATGAGGAAGGTGAATATCCAGCGATATGGTAGGCGAACCCATGGTGGAAACCGTGGGTGAAGAGCTAGTAGAAAGAGACTTGTTTTTTTGCTTCATGAAAGGCGCTTCCTCACTGAAATCCGTACTTCAGGCTCCATTGGGATGTGAATTCCCGAACCTGTTCTACATCTGGGCGTTGAAGAATTCCCTGTGCAAGTTCTTCAAATTGATCCATTGAACCTTGGATAAGTAATGATTTCACATTAGCAATCATTGTGGGTGGCATGCTCAATTCTCGAATTCCCAACCCCAAAAACGCTGCTGCGAAGACAGGATGCGAAGCCATCTCTCCACAAACTGAGATGGGTTTTCTAGCTTGATAAGCCCCCCGAACAGCTAAATGGATCAGTTGCCAGACTGCCGGGTGGTGGGAATCAAAGAGATGCGCCACTTGGGCATTCCCACGATCGGCAGCAAGTGTGTATTGGATTAAATCATTGGTCCCAATGCTGTAGAAATCGACATAAGCTCCCATCGATTCGGTTAGAAGTGCGGCCGATGGTACTTCGATCATGGCTCCAATGTGAAGCGTTGGATCGGGGTCTATCCCCTCTTCACGGAGTCTATCCGTGATCTCGAGACGAATTTGCTGAATTCGACGCAATTCTGAGGGTTCACTGACCATTGGAACAAGGAGCCGGACTTGCCCTGGGAATTCAATAGAGAGCCGGAGTAAAGCCTCCATTTGGTTTTGAAGTAAATGACGCTCGTCGAGCAGTAGACGAACTCCTCTCCAGCCTAAAAATGGATTCAATTCCGTAGGGCTTCCCGGGATAATTTTATCGCCGCCCGCATCAAATAATCGGATTGTAGCGCCATGGGGGGCCGATGCCTTAAGCACTGCACGATAAAAAGAGAGCTGCTGTTGTGGATGACGCAGCTTGGGATCCATTAACATGGTTTCGGTGCGAAGTAATCCCACTCCTTGCGCCTTAGACTTTTGCAATTTTTCCAGTTCCGCTTCGATCTCGATATTGGCACGGAGGATAAACGGTTTACCACATGCTGTTTGGGAGGGTTTTGATGCGTCTAGCTCATTTTTGGACTCAACCTCTTGCTGCTGAGTAAGGCGGGCAGCCATTTGTTGGTCAGTTGACGAGGTGGGATTGAGCACCACGTCACCAGTGCTACCGTCCACCCAGATTTCCTGTCCGTTCTGGAAGGCATTCCCCGAGAACCCAAATCCTGCCACAGTAGGGATCCCCATCGCTTGCGCTGCAATGATAGCGTGGGAAGTAAGCCCTCCTTTTCGGAGCAGAAGCGCAGAAATATGCTCGCGGCCGTATTGCAAGACCTCTCCCATGGAAAGTTCTTCGGCAAAAACGACTGAGCCTTTGGGTATTGGGGCTGGTTGTTCACTCTGCCGATAGAGCTGTATACACTGATCGCGAAGATTCGCGATGTCTACGGCGCGCTCTGTGGCCCAAGCAATGTTACGAGCTTGCAGTGCACGAATGGTTTTATTGAAGGCTTTGATGACAGCCTGATCGCCTGGCAAGTGGTCATCATGAACAAACGTTCGAATGGTTTCACGCAAATCGGGATCGTGAAGTATCTCAAGTTGTACCTGTGCCAGATCTTGAGCTGCGGGATGATCCTGTTTTTCAGCAATATCTTCGAGTCGAGCAGTGAACACACGGAGCACTTCCCGGAGTCGTTGCACCTCCTCTTCAACGCTTTCAGAGGAAATGGGATCGACCGGGACCACTACCTCGGGTCTTTCGAGAAGGTACAGAGCGCCTTTGTAGAGACCGGAAGAGGCGGGAATCCCCTTTAGCCAGATGGCTTGGGAGCGGTTGACCGGGGTCTGCAGGTCGCGGCCGGAAGATTGAGTGTCGGGTGGGTGTGGGATTGTGCCAGGGGATCCGGACGCGGGTTTTTTCATGGCTCATCCAGATTAAACTTATTCTCGAAGAGTGCCTGAAGATGATCGGCAGCTTGTTTTTCGTCGGGCCCGTCCAAGATGAGGGTGAGTTGCGCTCCGCACTCCGCTGCAAGGGTCATAATGCCCAAAATACTCTTTCCATTGACGTGATAGCCCATGAATTCGATCGTGAATTCAGACTCAAATTTAGCAGCCTCGCGCACGAGAGCGGAGGATGGACGAGCATGGAGGCCGGCTTCGTTTCGTACGGTTACAGTTCGTTGAATCATGAGGATATTCTACTAAGTCTCGGAATTGTTTCAAAACGATGTAAGCAGTTTTATATTCAATTTTTTGAAGAAAGGCAGAACTATGGGTAAGACTGACAATTTGTGGGCACTGACGGAATTGAGCATTTCGTGTATTGCATTTGAAGAGTTTTCGGCTGTGGAGCTGCTGGGTGTTTTAAAATTGCGTCAGGATGTGTTCGTACTTGAGCAGGCATGCCTCTATGAGGATATAGACGGAATAGATGAACAAAGCCTGCATCTGTTGATGAAATCGCCGGCGGGAGAGTTGGTGGGGTATTGTCGGATTGTACCGCCAGGTGTGAAATTTGAGTTGGTTTCGATCGGGCGGGTGGTGACGCCATTGGTATTGCGAGGTCGTACTCTTGGAACGGAATTGATGCGCCAAGCCGTGTTGACTACGCAACAGTTATTTCCGGGACAGGATATCGAAATCGAGGCACAGGCGCACCTTGAGGAGTTTTACAACCGTTTTGGATTTCAACGTGTTTCGGAGGAGTTCATGCTGGACGGGATTCCGCATGTACAGATGATCCTAGCATCTGTTTGAGGCGAAGGTTTGGCTTTGCAGACAGGTTGCAGACAGCCTTTGGGTAATAGCCTTAGTCTAGACTTCGTAGAACAACCTGTTTCGGCCTTCGAATAGTGGTACAGTATTCGTTTAGGAGATTGAGCGTCTTAACTCAAGCCGTGAGTAATACAATCGCAATCAAGACGAGCAGAGATACCTTTATTATGAGCGTTTTCCAGCATTTCATGATGATGAGAGCCCGAAAAAATTAAAAAAGAGAGTAAACGTTGAAAAAATAGAATCTTACTGACACTTATGAAAAGTATTCGGTTTTTTTTTGAAAAAATCAAGTTATCCACAATCTTTTTTTGAGATTTTTTGAGAATTGGAAGCGTTTTTCTGATTCAAATGTGGATAAATGGCTAAAATATTTTTTCATGGCTTATCAAAAGCATTGCGTTTCGTCAATTCCTTTGCTTTTTTCAAGTTTGAAATTCTTGTTATAGGCCGGAATCAGGCTGCTTTTGAAAAGACTCCTGCAGAACTATTCCCGCTTGGTCCATTTAATGCTGTCTACTTCTTATGTGTGGAATTGTTTGCGCTTTTGAACTGGCTGAATCGGCGGATTTAATCCGGCCGCAAGTTTTAACCTGCGCTCGAAAAGTGCGCCATCGAGGACCGGACTGGAGTGGCGTGTATGATGATGAACGGGCTATATTGGCTCATGAACGCTTGGCCATCGTAGATCCGACTTCGGGTAAACAGCCTCTTTTATCGCCTGACGGATCGCTGATTTTAGCCGCTAATGGGGAGATTTATAATCACCAAAAAATTCGGAAAGAACTTACTGGCAAGTATGACTTTCAGACTGGGTCGGATTGTGAAGTCATATTGGCTCTATATCAGATTAAAGGGCCCAATTTTCTGGATGAGTTGAATGGGATTTTTGGTTTTGCTCTCTATGATGCTGCAAAGGGGATGTATTTGGTAGGACGAGATCACATGGGAATCATCCCACTCTATACCGGTAGAGATGCTCGGGGAACGTTTTATGTGGCCTCTGAACTAAAATCGTTGGAAGGGGTGTGTGAACAGATGGATCTGTTTCCTCCGGGGCATTATTTGTATGAGAAAGTGGCGGGGGCGGGAACGGTAGAATCAGGCCATTCCTTTCGATCAAAGCCCGTACGATGGTACACTCGGGACTGGATGGAGTTTGATGCCGTTAAAGAGAACCGAAGTGACATTAAAGACCTTCACGATGCCCTTGCTGCGGCCGTGCAACGTCAGCTCATGAGCGATGTGCCATACGGAGTCTTATTATCTGGAGGATTGGATTCTTCGATCACTTCGGCATTAGCCCGGAATTATTCAGAACGCCGTATCGAATCTGGAAATACCGAAGCGGCATGGTGGCCTCGATTACACTCATTTTCGGTAGGGCTGGAGGGTTCACCCGATTTGAAGGCAGCTCGAGAAGTTGCTAATCACATTGGTACGGTTCACCACGAAATTAAATTCACCATACAGGAAGGTCTCGATGCAATACGGGATGTCATTTATCATCTGGAGACCTACGATATTACAACAGTCAGAGCCTCAACGCCGATGTATCTTATGGCACGGGCGATCAAAGCCCTCGGAATTAAAATGGTGCTTTCTGGTGAGGGTGCAGATGAACTTTTTGGAGGATATCTCTATTTCCACAAGGCTCCCACGGCACAAGCGTTTCATGAAGAAACTGTTCGAAAACTCGATAAATTACATCAAT
>JAURMN010000004.1 GCA_030830725.1 Balneolales bacterium
AGATAGGATTAATAAGTGGTTGTATGGAAATAAAATGAGGACATAATGAGCTCAAAAAACTCTAAAGAACACGGGTTTGACACCCTTTGTTCACACGTAGATCATCCTGCAGCAGATCCTTATGGATCTCACAACATGCCCCTATATCAAACATCGACGTTTCGCTTCGAAACCGTTGAAGCCGGTGCAAAATTTTTCAGCAAAGAAGAGGGTGGAGCCACCCATTGTTACTCTCGATTGGGTAATCCGACAGTTCAGCAGTTGGAAAAAGCAATGGCCGATTTAGAGGCATTTGGTACCGGAGAGAAGTTGGAGTGCCTGATGTTCGGTTCCGGAATGGCTGCGATTTCTACTGGACTGATGGCCCTGGGAAGGGGAAAGACCATTTTAAGTCAAGACGCCCTCTATGGCGGGACATCGTATGTACTCAGAGGACAGGCCGAGGCATATGGAATTCACATGCTTTACGCGGATGGAACAAAGCCTGAACAATTCGAAGCCTTGCTAAAGAATCCAGGAAAGGGTGTACCAGCGATTTCATTGGTGTATTTGGAAGCAGTGTCGAATCCGACCATGCGCTTAACTGATATTCGCCGTATTTCAGAGATCGCCCATACGCATGGAGCACACGTGATGGTAGATAATACCTTTGGCACTCCGTACCACATTCAACCATTGGCTCTTGGGGCGGATGTCGTGGCTTATTCCACAACCAAATACCAGGGGGGTCATGGCACGATCATTGGGGGTGCTTTGGTGGCCCGCAAAGGATTTATGACCAAACATCCGGTTAATGAGTTGCGCAAAAACTTTGGGGGGATTGCCGGGCCTTTTGACGCCTGGTTGACACTCAATGGTCTTAAAACCCTTGCGCTTCGCATGAAAAAACATGCAGAAAACGCTTCGAAAGTGGCCGAATGGCTCGAAAAACAGCCTCAAGTAGAAAAAGTGTGGTATCCAGGTCTATCCTCCCACCCTGATCACGCGCTCGCCAAAACGATGATGAAGAATGGATTTGGCGGAATGATCTCTTTTGAATTGAAGGGTGGGTTCCAGGCTGGTGTGAAGATGATGGAAACGGTAGAGATTTGTACGCTAGCCGTAAGTCTCGGATCAGTGGATTCCCTAATTCAGCATCCGGCATCGATGACGCATGCCGGAGTGGCAAAAGATGTTCGTGAAGCGACGGGTATTACAGAAGGATTGGTGCGACTCTCTGTCGGAATTGAGGATGCTGATGATTTGATTGCAGATCTGGCTAAAGGATTATGAGGGATTTAATTATTTTTAATCTCATAAAGAGATTGTAAGGCAATAAGATAAAACCCATGACTTCTAGTATTTTTTAATTACCAGCCCCCGCCGGCTCCTGCGCCACCAGAGCCAAAACCGCCCGAGCCACCGAAGCTACCACCACTGCTAAATCCACCTGAGCTAAAACTTCCTGATCCACGTCCTCTACTTGAGCCACCCATGGATCCGATTCCACCAATCCAGATCGAATCTGTTACAAGCTGATCTCGGCGTGATCCATAAATTCCACTTGATCCAATTGTGTGTCCTTTCTGAGCTCTAGAAATGGCCCGAATTACTTCAATTCCAATTACTAAAGCCAGGAAGATTACAAACACCACAATGGACGATCTGGAATTGGATTCTTCTTCTCCTATCCCTTTAAATTCGCCGGCCGAAGCCGCCATTAAGATCGAAACCGCTTCAGAAAGTCCATCAAAATAGACCTCTTGGCGAAAAGCGGGTCGCAAAACATCCTGCACAATCCGTCCTGCCAGTGCATCCGGTATCGCCCCTTCCAGTCCATATCCGACCTCGATCTGCAGTTGACGATCCTCCAAGGCTGCAAGGATCAAAACCCCATTATAGCGTTCATCATCCCACATCCGCCAGGAATTGAACAATTCCGAGGCTACTTCTTCTCTGGGGAGTCCGCGTAAGTCCTTCAAAATGGCGATCGCTATTACATTACTTGTGGAATCCCGAAATGCAGAGAGCCGATTTTCTAAAGTAGTTCGTTCGGTTATTGTAAAAATACCGACCTCATCCGTGACAAAACCCGAAGGTCTTTCCGGAAGTGTGGATTGCGCAGAGAGGGATAGCACAGCGCTGTTCGTAAGAATAAACACGATGGTAAACAGGAGGGGAATGTGCAGCCGTAATAGGCGTTCATAGCGTTTCATTAAGCATCCTCCATCCCTCTGGAAATCTCATTGGATAGCTCATCCGGATTGGCTTTTGAATTCGATTCAGCTGCTGAACCAATCAAAGGAAAAAGAACTTTTAATTCACTTGAAATTTCGGTAATAATCTGTTGTATACCAATAAAATAACTACCTTCTTTAAAGTGTGATAATAAACGTTCCAACTCATCATCCCAAAACGTTTTTACCACCTTTGAGGCAATTCCCTGATCTCCATAAACAGCCGCTTTATGGTCACCGAAAGCGATATAGATCAAGATACCGTTTTGCCGCTCGGTCTGATGCATTCCAAGTTTGACGAATATCGCTTGCGCTCGGGCCAAAGGGTCTCCAGGGCACTTCATTTCCACATGTAGCCGAATCTCTCCGGTCGTTTCCTGTTCTGCGTTGTGAATCAGCTCGACCAGTTTTTTTTCTTCCACGAGGGAGAGGAAATCCGTGATCTTTTTCATCCTTCACTGGTGTCAGATCCGAAATTCACCACTGGAGCCTGATCAGCCCCCTCACGAGCCTCGAAATACGCTTTACGTTCAAACCCTAACATATTCGCAAATAGGCTTGCTGGAAAGCGACGAATCGAGGTATTAAACACCTGAGCCGCTTGATTAAAGCGCATTCGCTCTGTCGTTATACGATTTTCAGTTCCTTCAAGCTGTGTCTGTAAATCGCGGAAATTTTGAGTAGCCTGAATCTCGGGATATCGTTCTACAGTAACCAAAAGGCGAGAGAGAGCTCCGGATAACTGGTCTTGCGCCTGCTGAAATTGTGCAAATACTTCTGAGTTATTTAAATCACCCGGGTTGATGTTGATTGACGTTGCTTGGCTTCGAGCTTCAATCACCTGTGTGAGCGTTTCCTGCTCAAAATTAGCTGCTCCTTGCACGGTGCTGACCAGATTTGGAATTAGGTCTAATCGACGTTGATATTGATTTTCCACCTGCGCCCAAGCCTGATTGACGGTTTCTTCTTGTCCCACGAGGGAGTTATTGATGGTTATACCAAACAGTACAAGTACGAGAACCACAACGATTACCAGAATAAGTTTGAGTTTCATAATGAGAAGAGTTGAGAGTTTGGAATGAGTTTCGATAAAGTGGAATGAGATTCGCCAAAAAACGGTATTAAATTACGATTTTTACAACAAACAGTTTAAAATGGATTTAACGTTTTTTACTATTATTAGGCTTTAGTACATGAGTTGCACCAAATCATCCCGATCAAATCATTCTGCCATTGAAATCACCGATCCGACCCTCCATCGTTTTCTTCGACCTCGATGATACCCTGTTGGATCACAAAAGTGCTGAAACTCGGGCTTTGCAATTTGTTCATGATGCGTTTTCTCCGATTTCTGAGGTTCCTCTGGATCAATGGATTCAATCCTATAAAATGATTAACAAGGGACTTTGGGATTTATACGGAGCTGGCAAAATCACCCGAAAGGAGTTACACTATCGCAGATTCTATGAGCCTATGAATGCGCTCGGGGTTGGTGAGGATCTCAACAAAGAGCAGCTCAAAGAATTAGCACACATCGTTGGGAAGGATTATATGCTTAATTATCGACATCACTGGGAGTGGATTCCGGGAGCAAAAGAGGCGTACGATCAAATTCAGGAGCATTTTCCGACAGGGATTCTAACCAATGGGTTTGCGGAGACACAACGACTAAAAATGGATTATTTTCAGCTCTGGGATACGGCGGAAAGAGTAGTAATCTCAGAGGAAGTCGGGGTGATGAAACCTCATCCTAAGATTTTTAAACATGCCCAAGGCGCTTATAGGCCTGAGGATGTGCTTTACGTGGGGGATTCTTTGACAAGCGATGTTGAAGGGGGCACTGCCGCAGGATGGCGTACGGTTTGGTATGCTCCTAATGCTTCAAATTTGGAGAAACTCCAGGCTCCTGCTGAGTTGGTGATTTCTGATTTCCAAGAATTGAAGTCATGGTTATTGTAAAGCAAAATCAGAGCACTTAGTTAAGGTCAATAATTTCTTTGAAGACACGTTCTTAAAAGAAGATGGAGTGTAAAAAGTTATGTATAAACGACTAAGGTTTAATACATTTCGTTGATGGATATACTGGCATTGCATCTTCATATTTTTGATTTTGAATTAAAGTTTAATACACCATTACCCATTTCCAATCCGATTTTTCAGCTACTTCAAACAAAGACTCTCATCTAAATCGCCATCCTGCTATGAATCGATTTCACAATTCTACATTTGCCTCAATCATTCTTTTCATGTTCGCTGTCTCGTGTAATACGACTCCATTGGAAGACGCTTTAGATAATTTCGGAATAGTGATTGAACTACCCGAAATCGAAACAGAACTGAGTTTTCAGCTTTTGGATGCAACGACAGGTGAACTTATTGAGCAACCAGTCGAAATCACGTTTTTTGGAGATAAGAACGGCGATACTAAATTCGTAGACATGTATTCCGATGAGATTAGCGAGTTTACCACAAATACAGGCTTTATGAATATCGGAGTTGAAAATGGGGCTTCCATTTCTGAAGCTTCGCCGATCGTGATGGGTGTGACAATGAAGGCGGATGGATATAAAGAGCAAACCTCAGCAATCGAAATTAGAAAAACTGGACTGAATTATTTTGTAATGGAATTGATTCCATTGTCAAATCCTCCTGTGGGGATCAGCATAGTGAAGGAAATTTTGGTCAATGTGGTTGCGAATGGTGTCTTAAACGAGGATTTAATTCTATCTGCATCAGAGGAGACAGGACCGCTTACACCAACAATTGGGCTTAGTTTACCGAAAGGAACAGTACTTAAAGATGCGAACGGGACTCCATTAAGTGGTCAATTGTCCGCAGAGGTTGTGATTTACAATCCGTCAGTCCCTGACGTGATGAGACTTGCAAGCCCGACCTTATTTCAAGATACTGACTCAGCAAGGGTAATTTATGGAATATGGGAAACCAGAGTGATGGATCAGAGTGGGCGTTTGGCGACTTCGATGGAGTTGCCGGCAGCATTTCGGAATACAACATGTTTTGGGCCATATGGAACGTTTACTGGCGGTTTCTCGACCAGCGGGTGTGCAAAACAATTGCCTGATGCTAAGATGGGACCTATTCCAAACCCGCTATTTCAGTACCCTCTCTGGTGGTTTGGGACTCCAAATCCATCTCCACCATCGACTTTTATGATCGTTGAGTTTGAGCCTGTTTCCACACTTCCGGGTTGGACTGGAGGGCAGTACGGTTGGTTATCGGATTTTGAGTTTGAGGCGTGTGTGCTAGGTTTGGCATCCTTTGGTCAAAACCAATCCTGTTCTGGTCCAAGCCCCTCAAACACGACAATGGTCTCTCAAAAATCAGCGACGAAAGATATCACGGTGAATATCTCCCGAAATGGGCACACGAGTCCATTGAGAGTGACCATGACCTCTAAAGGAGGTTACTCAGAGATGACAGAAGTAGTCGAGGGATCTTCTTTTATTTTTACCAAAACCCACGCACCTGTTACAGACGAGGATTATACAGTACAAGTTCAGATTGCGGCCCTCCCAGGTGAAGCGATTACCAAAGCGATCAGTAGAAGTGAGTACCAAACTGGGCAAGTCAATATTTCTTTACCCGCTGCGTCCTCATCTTTGATTGATGCGTCTTTGAAAGTGAATTTGCAGTGTTCCAATCCAGATGAAAATCCTTTGGTTACAGATATACCAACAGCTACTTTCTATTATAGAATGGCCGCATCAGATGCAGGAGGTGGATACAATCCATGGAGACCTACCTCAGACATCACGTTCACTCAAGGTTCTCCCATTAGATTTCTAACGGGGGGTAATACTACCCTCAAAGGGGTCGTTGCATCCAAAAGATATGCAATGAAGCTCGTCTACAATGATGAAGTGATTGAGCGAGAGGTGCTGATCAATGGCGCACTAGTCGAGTACACTGAGAATTTAGAAGAGGACATTTGCCAGTAATCGTGGATAGGTTGTGGACAAGTTAAATTGAGCCACATAGGGGAAAGCGATATATTTAAGAGGTTCGGCAAAGGTTCTGTGCCGTTCTGAGAGCCCGTATCCATCGTGAACGGGTTTGCCTGAAACCTTTTAAACGATCGTTCCGTGTCTCAAACTCCCTCTTCCACCCAGGACACTTTAGCATTTAAAGAACCCGAAATAACACCAGAACTTGTTGAACAGCATGGTCTTACGCCTGATGAGTTTAACATGATTTGCGATTATTTGGGGCGCACACCAACCTACACGGAGCTTGGTGTCTATTCGGTGATGTGGAGCGAGCATTGCTCCTACAAAAATTCGATTCTGGAGATTAAAAAACTCCCTCGGACCGGGCCACAGCTTCTGGTGGGTGCCGGCGAAGAGAATGCCGGGCTTGTGGATATCGGTGATGGATTGGCCTGCGCGTTTAAAATTGAGTCGCATAATCACCCTTCAGCCGTTGAGCCTTATCAAGGAGCGGCAACGGGGGTTGGAGGGATCCATCGAGACATCTTTACAATGGGTGCCCGGCCAGTGGCGAGTTTGAATTCATTGCGTTTTGGATCGCCGAATAACCCACGAGTGAAGTACTTGTTGGACGGCGTGGTTCGGGGAATCGGGGATTATGGAAATTCCTTCGGAGTACCGGTGATGGGGGGTGAAGTTTGTTTCGATCCGGCTTATGAAGGAAATCCGTTGGTGAATGCGATGTCAGTGGGGATCGTAAAAGTGGGTGAAACAGCCTCTGCCATCGCGAAAGGGATTGGGAATCCGGTGATCATTGTTGGATCCTCTACCGGTCGCGACGGAATTCACGGTGCGACATTTGCCTCCGAAGAAATCAGTGAGGAGAGTGAAGCTAAACGTCCAAGCGTGCAGGTAGGTGATCCATTTACAGAGAAACTCCTGCTCGAAGCCTCTTTAGAAGCACTCCAGACGGGCGGAGTAGTGGGTATGCAAGACATGGGAGCAGCTGGAATTGCCTGTTCCACCTCTGAAATGTCCGCTAAGGGGTTGGCTGGAATGAAGCTTGATCTGGATAAAGTACCGGCACGGGAAGATCATATGACGGCGTATGAGTTGCTTTTGAGTGAAAGCCAGGAGCGTATGCTTGTAGTGGCTGAAAAAGGGCATGAACAGGAAATTCTCGACATTTATCACAAATGGGATTTGAATGCCGTGGTAATTGGTGAGGTAGTCGAGGGCGATCGCGTTCAGTACATGAAGGATGGGGTTGTGAAAGCCGATATACCTGCGGACTCCCTAGTACTTGGTGGAGGGGCTCCGCAATATGTGCGCGAGGCCGTGCGCCCGGCCTATTTAGATGCGTTGGCGGCAGAAAAAGCGCCGAAATTAGATACGGCCGAAGATTTAGGTGCAACGCTTTGTAGGTTGCTAGGCTCGCCGAATATTGCCTCCAAGCGGTGGGTATTTGAGCAGTATGACACAATGGTGCGGACCAATACCGTGAGCGGGCCTGGCCCGTCTGACGCCGGTGTGATACGAATTAAGGGAACGGTTAAAGGATTGGCGGCAAAGACCGATTGTAATGGAAAGTATGTGTATCTGAATCCGCGTAAGGGTGGGCAAATTGCTGTCGCTGAATCTGCGCGGAATGTGGTTTGTGCTGGTGGGCAGCCTTTGGCTGTAACAAACTGTTTGAATTTTGGGAATCCATACAAGCCTGAAGTCTATTGGACGTTCAAAGAGGCGCTTGGCGGAATGGGGGATGCATGCCGTGCGTTGAATACTCCAGTGACCGGCGGGAACGTGAGTTTCTATAACGAAAACCCGAAAGGGGCGATCTATCCAACCCCTATAATTGGGATGATAGGATTAGTGGAAAATGTTGTAGCGCATGCAACTACGATTGATTTTAAAGCCTTAAGCGAAGAACTCTTTTATGTAGGTGCACCGCGGAAAGGTCTCGATGGAAGTGAGTACTACATGCAAGTTCACGGCACTCGCGGTAAGGATGCACCGGAGATCGATTTGGACGTCGAAGTACGTTTGCAAGCAGCTGTTTTGGAGATGATCAGAAGTGGGATTGTTTCGGCTGCTCATGACCTTTCGGATGGTGGGTTGGCTGTGGCCTTGGCTGAGATGGCGCTACATTCTGGGATAGGAGCGAAGATTGGGGAGCAGGAGTTGAGTGATTTGGCGGAAGCTGGTTCAGGCTCTGCTCAGGAACTGCTCTTTAGTGAAGCGCAAAGTGGGGTTTTATTCACGCTACGTGGGGATAGTGATGTTGATGCACGTAAAAAGGCCGAAAAGATCTGCGCCACTCACCAAATTCCTCTATATTATCTTGGATTGACCGCTGGAGATTTCCTCGAAATAGAGGGGATGTTAGCAGTAAGTGTTTCTGGTCTTAAAACAATCTACGAGTCTTATCCATTTGGAAAGTAAAGCGTTCGAATCGATTATTTGTTGATTTGAATGTCGACTTCATGGATATCCTCTCGAGAAGAACTGGTGAAGGTAATTAGAGAGTTTAAATTCAACACTGTAATTGGAGCGAATTATGTCTGTACATGTAAAAGCGGCAAACGTACATGATGTCTTGAAGAAACACATTCTTGCGGATGGATTTAGTATGGTTCTCGACCTTGAGAACTCTAAAGGGTCCTATCTGCGTGATGCAAAATCAGGGAAAGATTACCTCGATTTTTTCACTTTTTTCGCCTCCAGTCCTCTTGGAATGAATCACCCAAAGCTTGCAGGTGATTCTCAATTTTTGGATCGCATGGGACGAATTGCAATTCAAAATCCATCCAATAGTGATGTCTACACGCAGGAAATGGCCGAGTTTGTAGAGACGTTTGGGCGTGTTGGGATTCCTAATTATCTGCCGTATGCGTTTTTTGTGGCAGGAGGTGCATTAGCCGTTGAAAATGCGATGAAAGTGGCCTTTGACTGGAAGGTCCAAAAAAATTTCCGCAAAGGGTATCGTCAAGAAAAAGGACACATGGTCCTGCATTTTGAGAATGCATTCCATGGTCGCTCTGGATATACCATGTCCGTGACCAATACCGAACCAAACAAGGTTAAATACTTCCCGAAATTTCCATGGCCACGGGTGATGAGCCCGGCGATGGAGTTTCCATTTGAAGGGGCAGTCATTGAGCGCGTGGTAGAAGCCGAAAGAATGGCAATTTTGCAAGCTGAGCGTTACTTCGAGACACATAAGGATGATATCGCCTGCATTTTGATTGAGCCGATTCAGGCTGAGGGAGGAGACCGTCATTTTCGCCCTGAATTTCACCGAGAGCTGCGTCGCTTGGCTGATGAGCATGAGGCATTATTGATATATGATGAAGTGCAGACCGGAGTCGGATTAACAGGAAAATTCTGGGCACATGAGCATTACGTGAAACCGGATATCATTGCCTTTGGGAAAAAAGCACAAGTATGTGGCATTTTGGCCAGCAATCGTATTGACGATATCGATACGAACGTATTCCATGTCTCCTCGCGAATCAACTCCACTTGGGGAGGTAATCTGGTGGATATGGTGCGCTTTACCCGGATCTTAGAGGTAATTGAAGAGGATAAACTCGTGGATCACACGGCACGTGAAGGCGCATGGTTGCTAGAGCAGATTCAGGTACTGGCCGGTCGTTATGAGTATTTAACTAATCCCCGTGGGAAAGGGCTTATGTGTGCAATCGATCTGCCAGATACCCATTCCCGAAATGCCGTTATTTCTCAGTGTCGTGAGAATGGAATGATGATTCTGCCATGTGGAACGCGTACGATCAGATTTCGCCCTCAGTTGTCAGTGAGTCGTGATGAACTGGTAGAAGGACTTGGGATCCTAGAAAAAAGCTATAAAGAGGCCGTGGTAAAGTGCCCGGTAGTGGGAAAGTAGAAAAGCTTCGTTAGTGTTTTATTGAACGGGACTCCCACGAATATTGTTAGGTAGGTAAATTAAGATAGTCCTCCTATGAAATCTCATTCCATTTTCTTTAACGCAATATTTTCTCTCCTTTTTTTCCTACCTGTGAAAGGTATGGCCCAAACTTATACAATTTGGTCAGGACCGGATACCACCATTATAAAAGCCAATTTTGCGGATTTTACGCAGGCTCAACATCAGGACCGTATTACGCCAAATGTCTGGCTGACGCGAGGCGCCAATGATGGCATGTTTAACATTGCCAAAGAAAGTTCTGAGGGATCGAATAGCCCTTCCGGAACTAAATGGGCACTTGGAACCACAAAACAATTAGGATTGGGAGAGTTGGAATTCACTACGCTCAAGACAGCGGCAAATAACAAAATGAAAGAAGTTCCTGGTAAATCGTTCGTCTTGTTCCTAGAGGAAGAGGATATTTATATCGATGTAACCTTTATTTCCTGGACAGATGGACAATCTAAAGGGGGTGGATTTTCATACAAGAGAAGCACAAATCAGGTTGGGACTCAGATTGAAGTTCTTGAGCAGCCTGATGGATTTATATTGAAACAAAATTATCCGAATCCATTTAATCCAACTACCCAAATAGAATTCTTATTACCCATTACAACAGAGATTCAACTATCGGTATTTAATATAATGGGTAAGAAAGTGTTAGATCTGATTTCAGGAAGAATGGAGGCAGGTTTACACGCCATAACTTTGGATGCATCAAATCTACCTTCTGGGAATTACTTTTATCGGTTAGAGACAGCAGAGTTTTCTGAGGTTAAGTCAATGATCCTCTTGAAATAGAAACTTACCCCGTAGTCATCATTCCGCAGGCTACACCAGTAACGGTTTCACGTAGAAGGGACTCATTGGAGCGTTTTAGTGCCTCGAGCTGAATTAAATTTAACGGGTGAATCATCGAAGAGCGGAAGTAGATACTCTCACCGAGCCATGGTCGGTGCCATAGAAGATCTTCTTGCCCTGTCATTTCGTGGAAAAAGGTGAGTGTACGATTGAATTCCTGGGCAAATTGCTGATAATAGGCCTCGATTTGAGCTTTGGGTAAGTCTAATCGCTCTAAATAGAGTCGCCAGATAGGGAGCTCCACTTTTCTCAAGGTAAATCCAAGCGCTTTTACATAAGATGTTAGGAATGCATTGATTTTGAGCTCTTTTCGGAGTTTGGAGCGATCTTTTACAGAAAGGGCTTCATATGCACTTCCAACACCCCACCACGTTGGAAAGAGAACTCGAGTTTGCGTCCAACAAAGCACCCAAGGAATCGCCCTGAGTTTTCGAGAAGCCGTTTGCCGTTTAGAAGGGCGGGATCCGATGCGCAACACATCTAAATAGTTGTAAGGAGTCGCCTGTAAGATGTGCTCAAAAAACTCATCTTTTTGTACCATTTTCTGATACGAAGTCTGAATTTGCTTCGAAAAGGTATGAAGAATGGAGTTTTTTGAATTTTTTCCAGTCAATACGCTTATGGGGTTGGTTCTGATGGTAGTGTTAGTAGCCGCGAGTTGATCGATAATTTTTTCAATTTGGCTGCGCATTATCAGGGCCGAACCGAAATTCCGTGCCACCATTTCACCTTGAACGGTGGCTTTGAAGATATTGACGGCAGATTTTGGCCATCCCTGCGTTTGTTCTTTAATCGAACCACCTCCTCGTTCGATAGATCCACCAGAACCGTGGAAGTAAATCGGTGTGAGTTTATGGCGTTTGAAGAACTTCTCCAGGTCTTGGAGCGCGAGCTGGATTAAATAGCGACTGGGTAAAACACCCGACTCTTTTGAAGAATCCGAATAGCCCAACATCACCTCAAATCGGCTTTCCCATAATTCATGGTGAGCTTTTTCGATAATACTGATCGTTTTACGACCTTTATTGAGCTTGAAGAAGCCTTCCAAAATCTGGGTTCCGTTCTGAAGTGCGTGTGCATTTTCGAAGAGGGGAACCACAGGGATTCGATATTCGCCAAGTTGTTGGCAAATAAGTTTATATCCGGCCTGAACATCATGCTCATCCATCACCATACTCAGTACTAGACAGCGTACATACCATTTCGGATTCGATCCCTCTGATATATTTCGAAGCGTATGGATCATTCTGGCGATTGCAAACCCATCAAGGGCTTCATTGGAGTTAGATGCGCCAAAATCGGCTGCTTCACGAACCAATTCGCTGTCTTCACGAACTTCCAAGGCCAATACAAGGGCGGGATAAACGATGAGCATTTCGCGAATATCGTCCAAAGGGGGGATCGGGAGCCCTGCCTTTAATTCCAGATCGTCGAGGAGTGCATGAAGTGTAGACTTAAAGGCCTCGATCCTGGATCCATCACCCTTCGTAATGATGGAAAGGGTATCCATTTTTGTGAGTAGGTTCTGAGTGGTAGTGCTCTGAATACCTAGCTGAGAGAGGTCTTCAAGTGCAAGTTCTAGTTTGCGACGAAGCCATTGCAAGAGATGCTTTCGCGAGATCTCCAGACTCGTAATGAGAGTCTTTTCGTCCACATTTGGGTGACCATCCTTATCTCCACCCACCCAACTTCGAAAATTGACCGGAACTCCCTGCTGAGAAAAGGTGATTTGTTGGTCAATAATTTCTTCTCGAAGCACAATTGAGTATAGATATTCCGCCTCATCCTTTACCGTCGGCTTTTGCTCACGAGACATCGGCACTTTGAGGGCTAATCTCAACAAATAGGAGAGAGATTCTTCTACTCCGGAAGTATCAAATTGAAGTGCCTGCTCAAGGATATGTGTGATTTTTTGGAATAAAAATAGACTTTCAGGGGAACGCGCTTCGGTGGGATGTGCGGTGAAGACGAGCTCTAGGTTCTGCTTGCAGAGGGCTTCGTGGATCTGAGAGGGAGTGAAGCCCTTGTTGTGAATCAGGTTCTTAAAGCAGTCATCTGCCTGGTGGTTCTGCCCGTCGCTGAAGTGAAGGATCTCGCTCTCTCCGCGCTTGTACATGGACCACCGGCGGTAGCGGTGGTGGCGCTCTGCTATGCTGATCTGTGCCAAGAACTCAGAGAAGATCCTGGCTGTGAATTTGACGTCGTCGAGGGACGAGCGGCCCACTGTACGAACGATTTCGTCGAAAAGATCGTTGGTGGGGGCGGCGGCGTAGGCGGCGGCCTTGGTAATGATATCCTTGGTGTTCTCCGACACGTCGTCAATCTCATCCAAACTCTTAGCCTCTAGGGCAAAGTCCATGTCCCTGAAGATTGTCGTTCAGGGCGGGCCACATGTGACAGTCAGATCGAAGGCAAAACACGCAAGGGTCCCAGCAGTGAGAGGAGGTATGGGGGGGGAAGGACAGGCACCTAGTGATGTAGTCCGAGTGCTGGAAGTGTCCGGCATCTCCAGCATGAGACTTCAGGTCTTGCATCTCTTTGGTACCCTTGCGCAGCGCGTCAAGGAAGAGTCCCCTGGGACGAGGGCCGATGAACAGAGGGTGAGCAGGATGTGCAGGAGATCGGTAGACAAAAGGCTGTCACTTTCCACAAGGTACCAGGCACCAACATCCTGCCAGCCCTTCTACTGACC
>JAURMN010000005.1 GCA_030830725.1 Balneolales bacterium
CCAAAGTCTCTTTTCAAAAGGATCCGAAACTCGAAATCGGTTCTTCCCGACTTTCAATATAATTTCTGAATCCTGCATGGAAACGGCTAAAATCGGTTTGAGTACGCTTTCTTGAATTGAACGCTTCTTTATTTCATTCCGTAAATATCCAACTGTAAGTAGCATAAGAATAAGTAATAAACCAAGAAGTGCTAGACGCCACCGAAGTAAAGATTCTTTTTCAATTATTTCGGCGCTTTCAAAAACATCAGATAGCCGAATTTTTTCCACCATTAAGCTGATATCTTGTTTTTTGTTTCGACCTAAAACCACCCATTCATCTCCATCACCAGAGTGGTAAGCTATCCGAATGTCACTCAGTTCGGAATTAATAGCTTCTGGATCAATCGCTAGTATATTCTCATTTACAATGTCATAAAATAGGTTGCTTTCTAAATGGAGAATTCCATTTTTTTGGTCTATACGTTTCGATCCAACTTTATCTCTCACCAAATCACTACTAGGGTCAATACTATCTTTAATATCGAAAGATCCAATCTTCGTCCATACCCTTTTAAACGAATTCAAGGCGTAAATCTTAACGACTGAAGATAACGATGATCTACTCTCTGGATCGTTCTGAAAGTATAGAAATAAAGAGTCTGGTTCATAGAAATAGAATCGACCATAACTAGGTTCTGGGATATTTCCAGTAGTTTCTAGATGCATCCATTCCTTTGCATCCTGTGAATACTTTAAGTATAAATTCTTTAATTGAAATAACCCATACCCACCCATGAGATGAATATTTAAGGATTCATCTACCCATGCACCATGTCCGTGAAATGCATTAAATGGGAATGAATTGTCAATCCGTTGAATTGAATTATCTCTAAAATCTAATTGATGGATTCTTCCCCCTCCATTGTCCCAAAACATCAAACTATTTTTCTCTTCAGAATAGTACAGATTTTGTAGCCCCAGATCCCCATTAAGATCAATATCCATTACGGATAATATCTCATCATTAATTGAAAGCTGAAAAAGCCTATTATTTCTATTTTCAAACAAAAAAATACGATCATGGCTTAGATCAATTGAGGTTGTAAGGACCTCGTATTTATTCAATGAGTCGTATAGCTTTTCTTGGAGACCCATATCTTCGTTCAAAGAAATAAGTGTAATAATTGAGAATAGAATTACCATCACATTTTAATTTACCTTCAGTTTAAAAATGGCGCTATTTCAATAAGTTTATCATTCTCACTTTGGTGACTTCAGGCGTGGAAAGGCGAACTAAATAGACCCCACTAGCCAGATTTGACGCATCAAACTCCACCGAGTGAATACCCGCGGTTTTGGCTTCATCCATTAGAACTGCAACGGATTGACCTAATATCGAAAACACGTCCAGTCTGACATCTGTAGCTGCGGGCAAGGTAAATTCGATTCGAGTGGTAGGGTTAAAGGGGTTCGGGTAATTCTGACGTAACTCGACATTGCGTGGGAATTCCTCATCCTCATTAACGGACAAATAACTTCCCTCTGCACGCTCATAAATCGCGACTCCAGGTCCTGGAATAGGATACTCTCCCGTCATATCTCGAGCAGTAACGATCACATACTGCTCGTCGAGAGTGAGATAAGACCACTGCACCTGACAACCCCCGCAATCCCCAATCCCTGACGGCTCGCTTCGATTCCAAACTTTACCGCCAAAATCATAGGTGGTCACTTCTCGATTAATCCCGATTGTGAATTTACCGCCATTTAAAATATGGGTTCTGTCACCGCCTGAACCCATGAAACGACCCGACGAAGTTTCATACAAAGATCCACCAAAGGCAGAAACGTAGTTCCCATCCCTTGAGACTTCCGCATCAAAAGTTTGGGGTTCAATTTGCCACATTAATTCTCCGGTCTCTGCATCTATTTTGGTTAGCTCAAATGCTTTTGTGCCTGTGTAGATGTAGCGGTTATCCGGGCTAAAATTCATTCCATTCACAAATGGCCAGGCCCCGATATAAGTTCTCCACACGATGGTACGGTCAGAGAGCCGAAGTTTCGTCAAATAGCTGTCGCCGGCTCCAATGTAGAGATATTGAGCATCCTCAGAGAATCGCATTTCACGAATTTGCCCAAACCCGGTTGTAAAGGGATAGGACTCGTCAGGAAAAGACCAAAGAACAGCTTTATTCTGTACATCAAGCAATGTAACCAGACCACTGGCGGTAGTGCCTATTGCGGCATAGGCTCCGTCATCCGAGAGTTCAATAGCCAAGGATTCAAGAATTCGACCTGTCGGTGTGAAGGATTCTTCTTGAGTTGTTTTGAGTTCCCAATGTACCTCTCCGTTTTCCCCATTCAGAATTACCATCTTGTGTTCTTTCGGGCCTGGCGAAGGATTCACCACATAGGCCACCCAAGCTCCATCGGTTGTCATGTCGCCACCCCAAACTTCCCATCCAGCCTCGTGTGTCCAGATAGGTGTCCCATCAAACGTCATTTTATAAAGGGCGCTACCTTGCTTTAGGGCTTCCGTATTCTCCATTTTCCAGTTTTCCTGACCTGGGAATACGACAAAGGTCTCTTCTGATTCGGAAACTGTACCCCGCCAAAATCCGGTTGGGGTATTTACAACAGTCTTCAATTCATATCTGGGAATTACCTCTCCAACCTCTTTGCGCTCAATTTGAATATTCGTCGCGTTTTCTGAGGTAATGTGTGTGAGATTGCGTAAATACGTGGGTTGATCTACCACTAAATACCAATCCTCTCGAGGCAAGATTTCGGCTTGAAAAGAGAGGGGTAGATCAGCGGGTCCTCTCGAAATTTCGATTAAATCCTGAGAGTGAGGGGTTCTTATGTAGACCTTCGTTTCCTTTGGAGTATTTCCAGGTAAGGACGAGGCATTTAAATCCGGCGGAATCGTCCCCTGAATTCGCATGGATCCAACAATTTTAGACAAAGTTACAGGCCGATCCCAGTCAATAAAGGTGATCGTGCGACGGATGATTTGCTCTTGCGGATTATTAAAATCATCCACTCGAAACTTGAACCCAATATCCCGCGAAAAGGCACTATTTGCATCCTTATCGAAAACAGCCCGTTCCCTCACCCCTTGCGACCAGATACTTGCGATAGTGGAGTCTCCAGGCTCCAACTTGATGTACCCTCCGTTAGGGAAGTTGGCAAACCCGCCAATGATCCCTTCATAGTCGTTCGAAATAAACGAAACACCTAAGCGGTCTGGCGAACGACCCGTTCCGTTATTTTTCACCAGCACTTTAAACTTCGGGTACCCGTCCAGAGCGGTATTGATTGTATCGGGGCTGATCCAAGTGAAGTTGTGGTCGAAAAGTGAGGTAATGGTTGTGCGGGCTGGCTGAGCAGAGCCTTGTGCAAAAAGGTTGGGGATTCCCGTAAACTGCAAGGTGACAGCGAAGATGAATGAAATAATAAAAAGACGAGAGAAATGCTTCACAGTGTAGCGACTTAAACCCATTTTTTTAACTACCTCTTGTTTGTATAAAAATAATTATTTACTGTCGTAATATTACAAATAATATGCACTGTTTCTACTCTCTTATCTCCTAAACTTACTCAGTCATGATCTCCTTAATCATGCTCATGGTGACGATGATCTCCATGACTCCTAATGTAGATGTATTCCAATCCGAACAACCTCAAATCTCATCTAACACAACAGATACTACTGTCACAGATATTGACGGCAATGTATATGAAACCGTTCGAATCGGTCATCAAATCTGGATGGCGGAGAACCTCCGCACCAGTCGATTTCGGGATGGATCGGAGATTCCAAACATTCAGAACAAAGAGGCATGGAATTCAAACACGATTGGCGCTTGGGTCAACTACGATCATGACGTAGCGAACGATTCTATTTATGGAAAACTCTACAATTTCAAGGCCATAAGTAATCCGGCGGGTGTATGTCCAGAGGGTTGGCAGGTTCCTTCAAATGATGAATTTTTGGAGTTAATTGAGCATTTAGGTGGAAATAGTGTGGCAGGTGGTAAGCTCAAAGCGACTGGGGATCTTACGAATGGTACCGGACTTTGGGTGCACCCAAATGGAAGTGCAACGAATCAATCCGGATTTTCAGCCATTCCAGGAGGTGAATATTATAGCAACAATGATGTATTTAAAGACATTGGTAGATATGCAAAATTTTGGACCGCATCTCCCACGGGACAGCTATCATATGGCTCTCCAACTTATTTTGCACATTACCTGACGTCAGCCTATGGATTAACGAGTCAATTTTGGAGCTACAGTAACGGCGGATATTCGATTCGCTGTACTCAAGAGGTAGCACCACCGACAATTCTTGATGAAACGATTATTGTAAGAGGTACAACAAAAGCGCTCATACAATCTTTCCTAAGTATAGATGATGAGCATACCCCAACTGAAATAGGAGTGATTTGGGGGCGAGCCAACAGTGCATCCCCACTTCTCACCGTACAAAATGCCGATGGCCGGATACAATCTTCCAGTTCAGAAAGAGGTACGCATGAGGTATACATTACAAACCTCTCACCGGCAACAGACTATCAACTCCGGGCTTATGCCTTTGTTGTAGATACAGCCGGAACATCCCAAGCCGTCTATTCGAATATCATGAGGATCACGACGTTAAACCCGGATTCATTGGAATATCCTGGTACGTTAATGGTACAGGACATAGAAGGAAATGATTATCCGATTGTTGAGATCAATGGAGTGAATTGGTTCGCAAAGAATCTGTATGTGTCTTCCTATCGAGATGGGACCCCCATTCCCGGAGTTACGTCTGAAACCGCTTCAGAGTGGGGATCAGGCGGAGGAAAATGGGTCTCGGTTAACTACGATTCGACCCATGATGCGACCATTGGAAAACTTTATAACGGCCAGAGCGTAAGGTGGTGGCGTGGAGTGTGCCCAGCAGGCTGGATTGTTCCAACCAAATCTGAGTTGGAGGGGTTGAGGGATTTTCTAGGAGATTATACAACGGCTGGGGGGCCTCTGAAATCAACGGGAACCATCCAAGATGGAGACGGCCTCTGGAAGGCCCCCAATACAGGGGCGACCAACACAACTGGATTCAGTGCGGTTCCAGCCGGTCGTTATCACTCTGGTCAATTCGAACAAACAACTGCATTTGCTTACATCTGGTCAAGGTCGATCAGCTCAGATTTTCAGCATTATGTGAATCTTTACAATTCAAGTACGACCTTCTGGATGGCCTATGATAATTATAAGTTCTATAACTCCGTTCGATGCATGCGGTCTTCACCCATTGAGTTTCCTCAAACAGCAACGGTAGTGACCATGCCCGAACCAACAACCTTAACCCAAACACTGGCGGTGCTTCAAGGATCAGCTACCCCGGATGGGGATGGTGAGATTTCAGAATGGGGGGTGGTTCTGGCCACTCATTCAACGCCGACGATCCAAGATGTCAAACTAGATGCCAATGATCCGATTCATTTCATTATGGATGGCAACAGAACCTCTGATCCGGATTCCACGGGATCATTTTCCTCATCCCCTGATTCTTACAAAGTTTTGGCCACAGGTCTATCCTCCGGGACAGAGTATTATGCCAGGGCGTATGCCATAATCGATGGAAATATTTCCTATGGAAATTCTATTTCTTTTGAGACCAATGGCTCCTCCACACCGACCGTCACGGATATTGATGGGAATGTATATGCCACCATTCAAATTGGTGATCAAGAATGGATGGCCGAGAACTTGCGGGTATCCAGATTTAATGACAGCACATTAGTGCCTAATTTAGCAGAGCTTACAACCCCTCTATCGGAACGTACTCCAGGATGGCTGTCTTATGAGAATAATGCCAATTATGAACAGGTATATGGAAAGCTTTATAATTGGGCCGTAGTGGAAGGTGACCAAAATATTTGTCCTGATGGGTGGAGGGTACCCACCCGTTCTGATTGGGCAAAATTAGTACGAGCCATTAATCCATCCATTTCTTTCTCTATCAATTCTGGCACGGTTTCTGATTTACGAGTTAAGGGTAATGATTTTTGGATAGAGACAACAAACACTAATTCATCCGGATTTAGTCTTCTTCCTTCTGGGATTTGGACCCCCGAAGATGGATTCTCAGGCGCTCACGAAGTCCCCATGACTGAGAATGTATTTACGGAACCATGGACCAGCTTCCGAATCGCATATAATGGGAACATGTATCCATATCACGTCAATTTAACAGAGAATTCCTCTCCCTTATTTCTATATGAGGAATATGGGATGGATGAAGTGGATACACCCGCACGTTCAGTACGCTGTCTAAAAGGCCCGCGTAAACGTACACCCGTTGCAAATGTAGATTCTGTTTCCCAAGTAGGAGAGACATTTGCAGATATTGATTGGAGCCTTGAAGAAGGCGAAACAGCTTTAACTTATCATGAAATTTTCGTTTCAAAAAAAGGTTCTCCTGAAAAAGTTAGTAGGTACGCGGCAAGTCAATCGATCAGGCTAGACTTTTCAATCCCACTAATTAACCATTATGTTGGAGTTATAAATCTTGAGCCTAATACTGAATATGAGATTACCATAGATGCAAGATCTGCTTTAAATGACATGATAAGATCCGAGTCGACGATTTTTTCAACGCTCGACTCTGAATTTGAAACTCTTCAAGATGTGTCTGGTAATCTCTACTCCACAATACAAATTGGCGATCGTCAATGGATGGCTGAAAATCTTCGAACAAATAAGTATAGAAATGGGCAAGGACTTTTGACTTTTGCAAATCAAGGCTGGTTTAATGGTTGGGGAGCTTATCAATGGAAATTTGAGAACATCTTCAGAGTCAAGAACAGACTCAAGGGGTTTACTTACAACACTCAAGCCATCATAAACCCAACTGGAATTTGCCCCTCAGGATGGTCAATCCCTACCAGAGAAGAGTGGCTAAACCTGATTGCAGAACTTGGAGGCGCTGATGTGGCCGGAGAAAAAGTGTTAG
>JAURMN010000024.1 GCA_030830725.1 Balneolales bacterium
AAACGACCACCATGCCCACTTTTTTGCCACTCCTCCCTCGCGCACCAATCCCGTAACAAGATGGGGGGGATCTGAAGAAAACGGCGTGGCCACCATCGAAACCCCAAGCAGCCACCACGGCATACTTCTCCCACTTAAGAAAAACTCTTCGTGGCTTCGCCCCGCGGTGCGCGATGCCCAAAGCCCGATGAATAGGAGAATGACAAAAAAAGCCCCAAGAATCAGCCAATCAAGAAATTCGAGTAACATAAGGTTGAAATAAGTGAGTGTAGAATAACAGGTGAAGAAACTAAATGAAGCGAGTTCGTCTTGCTCTTCCAAATGAACCAAATCCCGATCTTCTCCAAAACGAACCCTATACAATAACTTTAAATCTGAATTGTTTCAACCCGGCATTCAGACCTGATTGCTCACCGAATTTCATCCCTAATCTGGTCCTAACCACCTCGCTTATCTGCCTACATTCTTACCCCACCCTATTTCAAGAAATTCATCACTTTGGTTTGGGTAGCATCTGGTGTGGTAATTCGATAGAGGTAAAGTCCGGTCGAGAACTCGTTCGCCTCAAATGTAACGGTATGCATACCGGCCGAGAAGACCTCTTCTACTAGTACACCCAAAGACTGCCCCAAAATCGAGAATATTTCGATTTTCACAGGCGAACTCACATTCAATGTGAATGGAATCTGGGTGGTTGCATTAAAAGGATTGGGATAATTTTGGTGCAGCACAAATTCCGTTGGCGCTTCAACAGGTTTTTCAAGTGCAACCGACACCCGTTCCGTGATAAAATCTCCAGCTTCTGTCAGCGTTTTGTACTGAATCCGATCTTCATACTCCACATTCAACGAATCCAGCAACTCGCCCATCCAGGCAAGCGTAATTCCATTCTGATAGCCACTTCGGATAAACGGATCGTGAAGCATCAGGGCATAGACTCCTGAGGAATTCGCAGCAGTCCGGATATCCGCCAAGGCGGAGGTCAGATTCGAAAGATAAGTTGACTCGGTGATGGCCCACGAATACTCCCCGTTGACGGGTAAATTATAGACAGAATCCGTCACATATCCCCGATTAATGGCAGTTGACAAGTACCGAAATCCGGAATCATGTAAGACTTGAATGGTGGTTTGATCACTTACATGCCCAGGAGGAATAAAGGAAACAGGCTTCACCCCTGTATGCTCTTCAAGAATCTCCAGGCCTTTCGAGAATAACTCCTTTTGCTCATTATAAGTAAATGGGGTCCTCTGCGTGGAACAGTACATCTCATGGTTGCTTTGGTTGCAGCGTTGGCAAATATGAACATATCCATGTAAGGAAACTTCATGGCCTGCTTCGACAGAGGCCCTGATTTCAGCAGCCAATACTCCATCTAAGTTGGGAGTTTCAATTAACCTATGGGGAATAACACCCCAGGTGATTTTAGCACCACGCGATTCTACAACTTGCTCAAAGGGTTGAATTGATCTGGGCAGTATGGTGGTGTTCCGAGAAAGAATATCATCAACCCGAATCACGAAGGTGAGATCCGGTCCAGACTGAGCTCTTGACTCAAAAACAAGCACTCCTAGGAGAATAAATACGATGCAACTTCCGGCGAAGACTTTTTTCATGAATACCTGAAACAGATTAAGGAGGATTAGTACGATATAGTCCTCATTTGTACATTAAGAGTATAACCAATGATAAAGCATTGCTGGAGCAAGGTTTCGATTTAAATCGTACAAGATATCGTTGAATTTAAAAAATAAGCTTGAGTCTTTTCTATTCCCTCAATCGTAGATTTCCGTTCGCCTATGACTCAAAATATATCCAATAATCGTCTAGATTCTCTCGACTTTTTCAGAGGGGCAACCGTTGCGGGTATGATTCTGGTCAATAATCCCGGCTCTTGGTCACACATTTATGGTCCGTTAAAGCATGCCGATTGGCATGGCTGGACTCCCACCGATCTCATTTTTCCTTTTTTCTTGTTCATTGTGGGAGTATCCATCGTCCTAGCTTTTGATAAAGCGATTTCAAAAGGAGCAAAAAGAGTGGAATTGGTAAAAAAGACGCTGATACGAGCCGGTAAAATATTTGGGCTTGGAGTGATCTTGGCAGCCTTTCCTTTTTTCGTATTTCAACCCGAGTTCGGTCTACATCCCAAGATCCCGACACTTCGAATCATGGGGGTATTACAGAGAATTGCCGTGTGTTACGCTCTGGCTTCCCTGATTTATCTGTACCTCTCCAAAAAAATACAGTGGGTTTTAATTGGCGGAGTATTACTACTCTATTGGTTAGCTATGGCTTTAATACCTGTCCCGGGGTATGGTGCCGGGGCACTGGATGTGCCGGAGGGGACATTAGCAGCATACATGGATCAACTCCTTCTTGGAAAACATATTTGGAGAGGGGGGCTATGGGATCCGGAGGGAATACTAAGCACACTCCCGGCGGTATGTACAACACTTCTAGGTATCAAAGCAGGTGAACTTCTATTAAATGCTAACGCCAATGAGGAGAAAAGAACATTACACCTTTTAATGATGGGGTTTGTTCTAATAACGCTTGGATACCTCTGGAGCTGGATTTTTCCCATAAATAAGAACATTTGGACCAGTTCCTACACACTCTTTACCGCAGGACAGGCGTTCTGTTTTCTTGCGATCTGTTATTGGGTCATAGACGTTAAAGGGCACAAACAAGGGACGGGTTGGGGGATTGCGTATGGAGTAAATGCCATTACCGTATTCTTTCTGAGTGGGATTTTTGGGCGATTACAAACGATGGTACAGTTCACAATAGGTGACGACTCCTACACTTTCAAAGAGCTCCTGTATGATGTGGGGCTCCGATCTATTTTTTCAAATCCTTTGAATGCCTCATTTGCTCACGCTTTGGTTTGGATCGCAGGGTTTTACCTTTTAGCCCGGTGGATGCAAAAACGAAACCTCATCATTAAGGTCTAATGCAAGTCTCCATTACTGGCCTCATTGCCTTGTCTTTTATCCTTCAATTCGGATTTTCAAGCCCCGTGAATTCACAATCTATGGCTGTGCAACCCACTCCCCAAACGACCATCACCCTACCATACCGCTCAACCCATTCACTTCCCTATCCAACCCCTGAGCGTCAATACCGATCCGACTTATGGGGATCACAACTTATTTCAAATATTTCTGAGCCTGCCTTGATGGTGTTCGAGCCCGATGCAGAAAAAAGAAACGGGGCCGCGGTGATCTTGGCACCCGGAGGAGGTCTCTACGTGCTAAGTGTAATGGGCGAAGGAGTCCAAGTAGCGGAGTGGTTGGTTGACAAAGGATTCACCGTGTTTATTCTAAAATATCGATTAGTCCCCACTAGTGGGGATGGAGCCGCCGAGATCAGTAAACATCTTGCTTCGAATTCTTCAGAATTATTCGAAAAAGTCGAGGAAGTGCTGCCGTTTTCCATTCAAGATGGAATCGAAGCGATGAAATACGTTCGGGGTCACGCCTCTAAATATGGTATAGATCCCAATCGAATTGGCATGATGGGTTTTTCAGCGGGAGGAGCCGTAGCCATGGGCGTCATGTATGCATCCGAGCCACAAGACCGACCCGACTTTTTTGTACCCGTGTATTCTTGGACAACGGTCTATCCTGTTCAAGAAGCTCCAGTAGATGCCCCACCCATGTTGGTGATTTGTGCAACAGATGATGGCTTAGACTTAGCGAAGGGCTCTGTAGAGTTGTATCAATCCTGGCTGAGAAGCGGTGCATCTGCCGGGTTGATCATGTATTCGAAGGGTGGACATGGGTTTGGGATGAGGAAACAAGGGCTACCCTCGGATGAGTGGATTGTGCGGGTTTATGAGTGGATTATTTCAGAAAATTTAGTCGTAGACAAGGCAGAATAATCGAACTTATTCATAAGGGTCCTATTCCCATGTAATCATCTCATCCTTTACAACGATCTCCCGATAGCGTTTATCCATCACATTTTGCCTGATCACGAACAGATCCTCTCCTGTGAGTTGTTTCACGCTTGCCAAGAGAGAACTTCTCTTTTTTGACCGTTGAGATGTATGGGATAGCGATCCCAAAACGAAATCATCAAACTCCAGGATGTCAAAACAGTTTAATCCTTGCCTTACATTCGTATCAACAAATTCCCAAAGTCTCTTTTCAAAAGGATCCGAAACTCGAAATCGGTTCTTCCCGACTTTCAATATAATTTCTGAATCCTGCATGGAAACGGCTAAAATCGGTTTGAGTACGCTTTCTTGAATTG
>JAURMN010000025.1 GCA_030830725.1 Balneolales bacterium
AATTCCGATTTCGGAAGTGGCCACCATTCGTTCCCAGGAAGGGTTTGGCGGTATAAATCGTAAAGATCAGAAGCGTATTGTGACGGTGCAATCCAATGTAAGTCCGATTTACAACAGCAATGCTGTTCTGGAAGAAGTGAAAGTGGTGGTGGAGGAGTATCTGGCTACTTTACCAGCAGGCTATACGTACAGCTGGACAGGACAGCAGGAAGACCAAGATGAAGCGATCGCCTTCCTCAGCAATGCCTTTTTAATTGCCATTTTATTGATCGCATTTATCCTGATCAGTCAGTTTAATTCCGTAGTAAAACCGTTTATCGTGCTTACCTCGGTCGTCATGTCCATATCTGGGGTTCTTTATGGGTTGGTTTTATTTCAAATGCCTTTTGTAATCATCATGACCGGAATCGGAATTATCTCCCTGGCTGGGGTGGTGGTGAATAATGCGATTGTATTGATTGATTACATCGATATCCTTCGCGAGCGTGATGGAGTTCCTCTGTATGACGCTTTGGTGCAGGCAGGTAGAACGCGGTTCAGGCCGGTCATTTTAACGGCGATTACCACAACACTCGGATTAGTTCCTCTTGCCATTGGCTTTAACATCGATTTCTACAGCTTTGTGAATCACCCTATCGAGTTTTTCTCCAATTTTGGCTATTACGTCTATTGGGGGGGTGAACAGGCAGCCTGGTGGAGTCCGATGGCGATTGCCGTGATTGTGGGACTGATTTTTGCAACCGTGTTGACACTGATTTTGGTACCGGTGATGTACTATCTGATTGAGCGCATCCGCATTCGATCTGCCGCTTTCTTCCTCAATAAAGAGGAGCCTCAACGCTCTGAAACAGTTCTGGATGACCGGATGACCCGTCAACAAAAGTCAAACGGAAGCAGGTCTGTAAAAGCACCTGTTTTATCTGAGTCATAAGGATTTTTACGAACCAGTTCGTAATTTTCCGGCTATGATACAACGCATCCAGACTCTTTATCTGTTAGGCTCATCTTTATTACTCCTTCCTCTTTGGTTTTTACCGTGGATGGAAAGAGCTTCTGAGGATCCCAGCCCGATTATTTCGGTAACTGCCACTGTGTTGACCCTGTTGGCCGTGATAGCCAATATCGTGGCTGTATTTCGCTTTGCCGACCGAGAGCGACAATATCAGATCACAAAAGCTGCATTGACCGTTCTTGTGGCGTTATTGGCGGTACAATTGGGTGTTCTCTTTACACTTGGTGGAATTGGATCTTATTTGCTCGACGAGGCGATTTCACCAGCCTCTACATTTCTGGCCATTGTGCTGAATGCTTTCGCGGTAAGAGCCATTCGTTCCGACATTGAAAAAGTTCGCTCAATGGATCGTATTCGATGAGTCAGGACACGGATTTGTCCCCGCACATCCATGAACGGTCTACTGCCCCACATGTAGAACAGGGGCATCATCGTCCGATACGTGTCTATCTGTTGCTTGCGATAGGTATCCTTACATTTGGATTATCTCCCATCTTAGTTCGCTTTGCTGGCGAAACGGATCCCCTCCTTCTGGCTGCGGGGCGACTACTCTTTTCCATCCTTCTTTTGTTCCCGTTTTGGTTGCGATCTGGTAGTTCTCCGGCAGAGATGAAACTTCAGGGAGTCAAGCTTTATTGGCCTATTCTGGCCGGCATCATCCTGGGGTTTCATTTTGTTCTCTGGATCAGCTCTATACAACTCACTAGTGTGGCTTCCGCCTCCGTTTTGGTGACCATGCATCCGGTGCTATTGATTGTGCTTGAATATCTTTTCTTTAAAAATCGATTCCCTCTACTGACCTGGGCGGGGGTACTCATTGCATTGGCAGGGTCCATTTTACTTGGGGTAGCAGACAGCGGAGGGGTTTACATCTTGGAAGGAGCGACGTCCTTATTTCCTACAGCCCCGTTGGGTAATTTACTCGCGTTCTTGGCGGCGGTTTTATTCGCCTTTTATTTCTTAATCGGGCGTTCTATTCGACAAAAAACCAGTTGGATTAACTATGTTTTTTACGTGTATGTTTCTGCAACGGTTACGACACTTCTGACGTTATGTACACTCTCCGGATGGCCCCCCGAATTGACCCGAATTGCCATCTTGATCTCCTTTTTTCTGGCTATAGGCCCAACGTTAATCGGACACGGAGCCATGAATTATGCGGTTAAATACTTCTCTGCGACTCTATTGGCAACCTTGATTCTGGCCGAAGCCGTCCTTGCATCCCTAATGGCTTTCTTCCTTTTTGGAGAGGTCCCTTCCATGCTTTCCCTGTTTGCAATGGGGGTGATCGTATTCGGGATTACGTTTACTTGGAAAAAAGCACCTTAGACAGAGTAAAGACCTTGTAATACAGGTGTTCTTACTACTGGATCAGCCGAATAGTCAACGCTGTGAGATCATCAGACGCCCTTGGATCACCAAAGGATTCTACTTCACGTAAAAGCTTGTCCAGGAACGTCTTGGAGTCATCTTCCCGATATCTAAGCAGAATCTCTTGCAAACGCTCTTCTCCAAATTCCTCAGTTCTTGAAGGATTAAATGTCTCTGTAACCCCGTCTGTATACAGTAAAAGTCGATCCCCTTTCTCTAAAAAGACCTCGCCGGTTTCATAAGGCATCAGAGTGGGAAGTGCACCTAAAAGCAGGCCTCCGGTTGATAATTCTTCGATCTCTTGCTTGCCATTTCGTAGAAGAAAACCTGGATTATGTCCGGCGTTGATATATCGGAAGCACTTTTCATCCCGGTAAAACTTTCCAAGAAAAAATGTGATAAATCGGTCAGAAGGTGTGTTTTGGACCAGAAGCGTATTGATCCGTCCAACCGCTTCACTTAGGCTGATCTCCACCGGGAGCAGAACATGCAGCATGGCTTGAAGATTTGCCATTAGTAATGCAGCCGGAATGCCCTTTCCGGAAACATCGGCGATTGCAAAGATTAAATTTCCGTCAGGAGTTCTAGCAACGTCGACATAATCCCCACCCACTTCTCTTGACGGAATACTCATAAGGGCTGTATCCAGAGCATCGAGTTCTGGAATTGGATTGGGGATCAGACCTTGTTGAATGGTACGCGCAATCGCAAGCTCTTCCATCATCCGCCGCTTTTCGATCATTTCGTCCATCAAATAAGTTTTTTCGATCGATAACAGGCTCAAATTCGCAATCGACTCCACCATTTGAAGCTCTGCAGCGGAATACTCTTTTTTAGTGAGCTTAGGCCCCAAACCGACCAGTGCAATGATATGATCTGTCCCCTTACTTTCCGGGTTCTCCTGCCGGATAGCGAGACAAAGCTCTAAGCCTAACTCCTTTACAGGACTCGATTCTCTCTGAGAAATCACCAAAGACTTACTATAGCGTTGGGATGTATGATCAATAGTTAAGTTGGTAGCTAATACATCCACGATTTGTGAAAGAGAGTTCGTGGAAGGTTCGGCAACCAATCCATTAGATGTCAGCACCTTGAACGTAGAATCCTTTCGAACAGCTAAAAAGGCCTTATTAGTCAACAATTGACCCATCAAGGTATATTTAAACAGGGAATTGATCTGATCTTGAGTAAGCAGGGAATTAAACTCCTTAGCTACTTCGAACAAGGTTTTCAATTCCACAACTTTCCGATCCAACTCCCGATTTACATCTCGTAATTGGTGAATCAGCAGTCCGTTTTGAAGGGCAATGGCTCCAAAGTTGCAGAGCTGTTCAATCCACTCCGACGCCTCCTCCGAAAGGGTCTCGGCATCAGTTTTCATCCCCATGATCACGATTCCGATTTCTTCTGTTTCCGATCCGAGGCGAACACAGTGAATCTTTAGACTTTCTTCTTTAAAAAAATGATGATTATGATCTTGAAAACCTTCAATCATTTCCCTGGAAAGCAGGTTGCCTTCAGCATAATCCGAAGCCCCTCGGATAAAAAGAAGTTCATATTCGGCTTCCTTTTTTATGGCTATGGCCACTTTGGAAATCATAAATTTCCCCATGATTTCGAGCGCAATGTTACGCGCAATAAAGAGGGGATCTTTTGCTTTCAAAAACGTTCTGCTGCTCTCCAGCAGAAGCCGTGCATTTAATCGTGATAGTGAATCAGACGCACTCATGAATGGGATTACTCAACTCAGGATGATTGGAATTTGACCATTCTGACCTCGTTTTTAGTCTTATGCTGGATATACTCCACCTTATCCATCATCTTGTGAATCAAAAACACCCCCATTCCTCCTTTTTTCTTTTCTTTTATCATGGTGGAGACATTGGGCCTCACGGAAATTTCCGGTGAGAATGGGGTTCCTGTATCAAATAGCGATACCGTTAATCGATGATTTAATACCTCAATTTCCATACGGATACTCCCATGAGTATCCGTATAGGCATGCCTGATGATATTTGTGAAGGCCTCGTCTACGGCCAAAACGATTTCCCCGACCTCCTTTACTGAGAAGCCTGCTTCACTCGCAAAGGCAGAAACAAATCTTCGAACATCCGATAACCTGGATGTCGTCGCTTCCACCTCCAAAGAAGTTGAGAGGGATCGAGCTGTCAAGATCAGGCCTTTAAAGTAAAATCGTTTACAGCTTCGGAAACATCCTTAAAGATGTCATAAAGGCTTGGAAACCCGAGCAGATCAAAGACATTGTAGACCTGATCATTCATATTGGTCAACTTAATATCCCCTCCTTTTTCTCTGACCTCTTCGATATAGGCCATAAATAC
>JAURMN010000026.1 GCA_030830725.1 Balneolales bacterium
CACGCATGCTTTGACCCGGTGCAATGAAGGTTCGACCCACATAGTGATTGCGAATCAGACCAATATCATATTTGCAGTCAAAGCCCATTTTTTGATTCTCATGGGCATACCCTAGGGCTGCCGTATTGGACGAATCCGGCACAGACATAATAATCGGGCGATATTTTGTGAGTTCTGGGGTAATGACCTCGTGTAGCGGATGTTCTTTCGCCAGGGCTTTTCCCAATGCCCGTCGAATTTTATCAACATTTTCGCCAAAAATTTTGCTATCAGGCCGCGAAAAATAAACGTATTCAAAGATGCACTGACTCGTACCTGTATTTTCTTTTCTGGGAAGTTGAAGAGAGGTGGGCTCACTTTGAAGAGAGTTTCGATCGATTACCAGTACCTCTCCCGGTTCCACATCCCGCACATACTCGGCATCGATAATATCAAAAGCACAGGTCTCACTAGCCACCAGCCATGCCCCGTCTTTTAGTCCCAGGGCAAGAGGTCGAAATCCATTTGGATCACGTACAGCAATGAGTGCGTCATCCGTGAGAATCACCAGACAGTAGGCCCCTTCTATTTGCCCCAACGCCTCCATGATACGATCCAGTTGGGTCTCTTTTTTGGAATGCGAAATGAGATGAAGAATTAGTTCGGTATCGGACGTACTCTGAAACAGAACTCCTTCTTCACGAAATCGAGCTCTCAACTGCCGGGCATTGGAGAGATTCCCATTATGTCCGATCGCCAAATTCCCACCGCGATAATGGACCCTAAAGGGCTGAATATTTGCTGGATTTTTGGAAGATCCCGAGGTAGAATAGCGATTATGTCCAATCGCTGAATCCCCAATAAGCGTCTTCTGGAATAGCTTATTTTTTTCAAAAACATTGAGTACCAAACCAAAATCCTTATGCATGGGCATGACCGGTCGTTTTTTAACTTCATCATAGGTTGAGGTAACGATACCGGCGGATTCCTGACCCCGATGCTGCAGCGCATGAAGTCCATAATAGGTTAAAACTGATGCCTCAGGATGGCCATAAATTCCAAAAATCCCACAATAGTCTCGGGGCTTATCATCGGATTGCCCGAATATGGGAGTGGAAGTCGGTGTCTGGTCGGGATGCATCTATAAAGGTACGTAAAAATTTCGGCTTCGAATGTTAACAATCAGAAAGTTTGTCATGAAAGCGATTCTAAATAGAAAAAATGATTCAGAATCTAGAAAATCGATATTGGTTTAACTTGCAGGGCTGTTCTTGAGATTATCGTTCGGCTTTCATTCCAAAATAAATGCAATTTTCATAGATTCAGACAATGAAATACAGCTTGCTGATACTTTTTTTGCGTTTCCTTCTTGGAGGAGTTTTTATTCTGGCTGGGCTTTTGAAAATCCTCGATGATTCTTTGTTGCGCGATAGTGTTGCCATAATTCTCTGGCTTCCATTGCAGATAAAGATTCTGATTATCGATCTTTTGCCGTGGGCTGAAGTATTGATGGGAGTCGGTGTGATATTGGCGGCAGTCCCTCAATGGCATATTAGATTACGATATATTGAGATTCCGACTTTTTTACTCTATTTAGTTTTTTTGATCTATGCCATTGTGGGATGGGTAAATGGTCAAGAAGGAGATTGCGGATGCTTTGGGAGTGGAATTGGGAGCTCATTTGGATGGGTTATGACGCTTCGAAATACCCTATTCGTTATTGGCTCAACAATGATTTTAGCTAACTCTTTCAAAAAGAAAAGTACTCCAATACTCAGCTAACGGCTTACTGTAAGAATGGTGTAAACAAACTCTTATCACGTCTGTCTACACCATGTATGAAGATCCCTACTTAATCAACATCATTGATTTCGTCTGAGTGAAGGTTCTTGTTTGGAGCGTATAAAAATAGACTCCGCTTGGCAACTTCGAAGCATCGAAACTTGCCGTATGTCGGCCGGCTGATTTACGTTCATTAACCAGCATGTCTACTTGCTGTCCAAGTGCGTTATAGACTGTAAGTTTTACGTCGGCGATTTCAGGTAGACTATACTGAATTTGGGTGTTTGGATTGAATGGATTCGGATAATTATCGGATAATGAGTAGGATATTGGAAGCTCTTCAATCGGTTCGGTGGATACCGCGTCGGAGCGGACCATTCGAAAGTAATTAAAGCTCATCAACCAGCCATCTTTATCGCTTTCGGAGTCAAACTCAAAGCGTACGATGTGCTTCCCTTTTTCCAAAAATACAGTCCCAATGGGGAATGCTGTCCAATTTTGCCATCCTCCGGTATGGGGAACGCGGATCGAGCTGCCCACCTGGACATTATTCACAAATGTGGTAAACGACCCAAACCCTGGAACCGTGGTCATGTAGGGTATGATCTCGAAGGTCCCTTCCTCTTTTACCTCAATCGTGTATTCTAACCACTCACCCGCCACAATCCAGTAAACGTCAAATCCACCATCATTTGCCCCCTCGATGTCCACGCCCTCATTAGGTCTGAACGCCAGACCAATATTATTCGCATCCACATCATGATAAGCAATACCTTCCCCTCCTTTATCATATTTTTCAGCTTCAATACGTCCGGGAACCACGACGGGAGAACCTGAATATGGAGTTCCATTCCCCAAAGCGGTAATCATCACACTATCGGTAGTACTTATCCCCTGTGAAGTTGTGACCGTAAAGGAAACCGGATAGGTTCCCGGGTCGGTAAATGTGACAACGGTATCTGCCTGAGTGCTGGAGAGCCCATTCCCAAAATCCCACGCATAGGACAGTCCCTCTCCGTTACGATCGAAGCTTTTACTGCCTGAAAATTCCACGCGAAGTGGAGTTTTGCCTATTGTTTTATCCGTGGTCAGTAGCGCAACCGGAGCATTCGGATTTCCTGGATTGGTTTGATGCGAGGCTAACGTCATGGCGGGAACCGTCATTCGAAATCCATCACTAAACATCACCTCAGCAGGAGAAGAATCGACGTTATAAGCTGCATAGGTGGTATCCCCAGAGGGTGTCACAAAGACTGAATAAAGCGGGATAGATGCGGAGATCGTCGTATCCGGACGGCCCATCTTTTTCAAATTATAAAGCCAGTGCATGGTATGTGCCTTCGATTCTCCATCAAAAGGGGAGTACCCGGGATCAGCCAGATAAAGGGAGAGGGCTCTCGCAGGATCAGATAAGGCCAAATATTGCCACATGATATCCTTCCAAATGGTTGGATTGCCTCTGCGTTCAGCCACGATTTCTTCAAAATTTTCTACTACATAATTCGGGTGTCTTCCCAGGTAGAGCGATCCACTGTGAATGGGTAGAAAATTAATCCCATGAATGAATTCAGGTTCGGCTCCAAACCATGTAGAGTGAACTCCTTTCCCACCCCACACCATACCAATCGCTTTAAAAGGATAGGTCTCTGGGAAAACCGCATTGTCTACATCAAACCAGTATTGATCAATCGCAATCATCTCATTTGCATGTAAAAATATGCCAAGATCACGGATATCGGGTTGTCGGGTAATCGCTCCCCATAAAAATGTAGCCGTCGCAAAATTCATGGACTCCGAGCTGGATTCCTGATTGTTTCCATCCCCAAAAGCACCATGACCAGCCGCCCAAGAATGGCCGGCATATGCATCATGAGTGCGCAGAAATGGGAATCGCTCGTCATTTCGATCCCAATTATTGGAGTCTTTGATCAAAAGATTGATCATGCCTCCCCAATTTTCTTGAGACGCCCACGCGGAATCATATTGAGCAATGGTAGAGGCAGATCGGATAGCGTAGCTGGAGTGGAAATGGTGATCATTGATCTCTCTGTCCGCTCCATATCCGGATGGGTAACCCGTGAGCACATCCCACGTGTCGTTATAAGAATATTCTTGTGCACCACA
>JAURMN010000027.1 GCA_030830725.1 Balneolales bacterium
ACTCTACCTTTAATCGCTTTAGTAGATTGTAAATTAAAGACACAATCTATGTATTTGTATCTTATGCTCTACAACGTTATTTAAGTATGCGAAAGCCCTCATCGAAAGCCATTCTGGTATCTCATACCCACTGGGACAGGGCTTGGTATCTGACGTTTGGACAATTTCAGTTTCGCCTAGTACACATGATTGATAGAATTCTTGATCTTCTGGAAAGAGATCCGGAGTTCAACTGTTTCGTACTAGACGGGCAAGTGATTTTGATACAAGATTATCTTGAGATAAGACCCGAAAATGAATCTAGGCTCTCATCACTGATCGCCAAAGGTCGTCTCGTCATCGGTCCCTGGTATATTCTTCCAGATCTATTCCTAGAGTGTGGTGAAGCCATTGTCCGTAATCTTCAGTTTGGGCATAAAATCGCTGGGAAATATGGTCATGAACTCTCAGTTGGATACGTACCTGATCCTTTTGGACACATTGCGCAACTCCCTCAAATCTTGAACGGATTCTCAATCGAGACGTTCATCTTTATGCGTGGAATGCCAAAGGAACTGGCAGACAAGAAGACTCTCTATTTTAATTGGATCTCTCCGAATGGTTCATCTGTATTAGCCTACTACACCAAGGAAGGGTATTTTAATGCGGCCAATCTGGGGTACGATCATGTCCTTGGGCGATACGACGTCGTAAAGCCTGATTTCAATTTGGCCAAAGAAGCGATTCAAAAAGCACTTTCTAAGCTTTCTGAAAATCAGCCCTCCCATTTATTCCTCTTGAATAACGGTGTGGATCACATGCCAGAGCAAAAAGAAATCCCCGAAATTTTATCGTATTTAAATCAAGAACTTCCTGATACCGAATTTGTGCAGGGTGATTTTTCTGATTTTATGGAAGAATTGAAGCGTTATCCAACCCAAGATTCATACACGGGCGACCTTTTGGATAATCCGGATCATCCCATTCTTTCCAGCGTTTACTCTACTCGCACCTATCTCAAGCAATTAAACCATAAAACTCAATCTCGACTGATCCGATATACCGAGCCTTTAGGATGGATATTCTCAACGTTTTCCTCTGAAAAATGGGTTCAGGATAGTCCATTTGTCGAAAAAGCGTGGGAATTGTTACTCAAAAATCACCCTCATGATGACATTTGCGGGTGTAGCATAGATCCTGTACATGAGCAAAACGAACGGAACTTTCAGGATGCTCTCGAGTTATGCGAATCTGTACTCCTTCGCGGAATTGAGGAATTGTATGGGTGTGGAATTGATCACGTGACAGCTGGGGATCTTGACAAGAGTGAAGAAGAACCCAAGCTCAGATTCAAAGATATTTTCGCATTCAATCCGCATCCGTATCCACTTAGACAAAAGGTGAGCGCCTATGTAGTGTTCCCAAATCATCACGGAGAAGAAGACGAAGTTCAGCCTGTTAAAGAGTTAAAGCTGTTTTCGCCTCAAAAGAAGCAAATACCCCATCAGGTGATCCACACGACAGCTCCGTTTTTACGCGCTGAATTTATTCAACATACCTGGGGAAGACGTTATGATATCGAATTTGAGGCTGAATTACCTCCGTTGAGTTATGGGTTTTTCCGTGTATTTGAAGGCTCACAGATTCTGGTGGAAAATGATCCTGATCACATACGAAAACAAGACTCTCTGGAGATTGCGAATAACTCCTATCGTTTGTATTTCGAAGATGGGACACTTTGTCTCAACTCATTAAATACAGGAAAATCGATTCAGGATCTTATTCAATTTGAGTTTGTGCAAGATAATGGAGATACCTACTCCTTTAGCAGGGCGAACGGAGATATTTGGAGTGCAACCTTGCAACATGCCGAGCGTTCAAGCAACGGTGATGAGCGGCTCAACTTGAGGTACTCCCTTGTAATTCCAGAAGGCCTTGGGGAAGAGAAAACAGTAGAAATACCGATTCATGTTTCTCTCCATTTTAAAAGAGATGAGGAGATAGCCCTCGAAATAGAGTATACGAACACCGCACGCGACGGACGACTCCAACTACATTTGCAGACTGGATTTACAAGTCAAACCTGCTATTCTGACGGGCATTTCTTGTTAAATGAGCACAAAATCAAAGAAGAGCAATCCGCGAAAGATCATGTAGAGCGATATCAACGCTATCCAGGTGAACTTGAGTATACGACACATTTCCAAGGTGACGGGTCGTTCATTCAAGACGAAGAAGGTAGTTTCTGGTTCTCCTCAAATGGAGCTCATGAGATCGAACTACTGAATCCATCACCTTACACCGTGATGGCCGTCACACTCCATCGCTCTGTGGGGTACTTATCCGTTTCCAATGGCTCCATCAGAAGACCTCAGGCTGGACCTCATATTCCAACACCTGGAGCACAATGCCTCCGTCCAATGAAATGGGAATGTTCCATTGGAGTTCAAAAGGGTGAGGCAGGTGAAATTCTTCGAATGATGAAGTCCTCCTCTCATCCAATTATTGCGATTCCTGTACCTACACTCCAAAAATCACCTGAAAACGGGTCTATTCCAGCATTAAAATCAATTTTGAAGATTGAGAATGCCAACATTGAATTGTCGGCTCTATATCGCTCATCAGAGACAAATGATGTCGTCATCAGACTTGTGAATCTTGGATCTACTCCTGAAAAGACCCGATTGAAGCTAGGTCATTCCTTTAAGATGTGGTGTGTATCCAATCTGTTGGATAAGTGGGATGAAGTCACCGCTATCGAAATGAATGGAGATGAGTTAGACATCGAAATAGCGGCGCATAAAATTGAGACCCTCATACTCAGATAAACTCCTTCTTTGTACGGTCCTATTTTCTAGGTAAGACAAGGACTTTGATGTTATCCTGGCAGAAAGCATTGATATCCATCTATACAGAAATCAATCTACAAGGTATCCTTACGTTATCATCCTGCACCTAATATGGAAAAAAACTCAAGACTTTTCCGGTTGATGACTCTTGGCATTCTGATCCTGATGTTAGTTTCGTGCGATGTTTCGAATCGCGATCATCGTGAAGATCGAGAATCGATCGAGCCAACGGTTGCCTCTTGGAAATGGAGTCGTGTAGACAGTATTCCGTTTACGTATGCGTATATCCGATATGTATCTACAGTGCCAACTCAAGACTCCGAACAAAATCGAAAAGCGTTTGCTCTCGAACTTCTCAAAAGACAGATTCTGGCAGATTATGCCGAAACCTTAGGATACGGTGAGAGGCCAAATGTCAAAAAACAAATACAAATCACTGAGACTATTGGTGTCGCAGAAGAGTATGTGCGTTGGAATGCAAACCAAAAGATAGATGAACCGACGGAACAAGAAATTAAAGACGGCTTTAAAAGAATCAATACTGAAGTACAACTCAAACAGATTTTTGCACCCACTAAGGAGCAGATTAATCTATATGGAGACCGATTAGCAAATGGAGCCAATTTTGATTCGCTAGCTGACGAATCGATGAAAAAGGTGAACGAACCAACTGAAGCGACAAATTTAGGCTGGGTAAAATGGAATCAACTGGGGCTGGTTCCTGAAATCAAGGCATTTGAATTACAGACTGGGGAAATTTCGAAACCTGTTCAATCTGCAAACGGGTGGCATATTTTCAAGGCCACAAACAAAAAAGAGACCTTTTTTGCCGATCGGTCCACGTTTGAAACCAATCGTCAGAGCATTAAGGAAGCGATAAAACGACGTGAAGTTCAGGAATGGAGTGAAACCTTTACTGGAAATATCATGAGAGATCAGACGATCGAAATGTACCCGGCGAATATCATAGAATTATGGTCTGCGATCAGAACCCTAAGCGCCAAGCAAACGGATTTAATGAATCCACTATCAAGCTCATTAGAGGTATTTTTTTCAGAGGAAGGGAAGATTCGTCCTGAGGATATCATTGCAAGTTTGAACGGGAGAACGATTACAGCAGATGAATTTCTCGCATACCTCTCCACTTATCCTTCATCGATTTTCGAAATGAATCCAAGACAGGCTTTGGAGTTAGTATTACAAGACATCGCCTTGGGTGATTTAGGAAGATTAACGGGGCAATATGATTCAGATCGAGTACAACGGAAAGTGGATATTACCAGAAGACAGGTTTTGGTTAATCAACTCATTGAAGATCGACTTTCAGATTTTAACCCCAATGATCATTTAGATTACGGGTATTCGAGATGGCGTTCCCTCTTCGCTTCCGAGTCTTCATTAACCTATGCTGTGGCAAATTTCAACGATTCTCTCACTGCCGCGAATCACCTTCCACGAATGGGGAATAGCCTATTTTCACAATTCTATAATGGAAGCGCTGAAAACGTAGATGTGACGCTGGACTCATTAGGAAGAGAATGGCAGAAAAAGGTCGCTTCATTTAGTGGGGACATCTCTACTACTTCAGAGTTAGATGCAGATCTTATTAGGGTTTTGGCTTCCTCGCTTGAAACTCAAACACCCGTCGGCCCAATCGCATCCGGCCCCGGCCAATGGTCCATCTATGTGCCACTGGAAAGAGCCGTCCTCCATCCTGAACGAGAAGAGATCGAAGGGGAACTCATAGAAATGATAGAGTCGAATCAAAGCCTTGTCGTCCAAGATCTCATCTTGCAAGAAATTGGATTTTCAGAGAGCGCTGTTGAATTCAATGGCAACTTGTTGCGGTCGATTCTCCCCTTCTACTAAGTCATCATATCATCTCATCCAGCACAGATCTGCATAACCAAAGTGCTCTTGGAACATGAAAACACCCTTTATAAGGCCCGCCTTTAAAGGAATGCGTGATCTCCCCTCGTCTGTTCAGATACCCATACCACTCTCCATGCTCGTGATCTGGAAAATGGGAGAAGGTATAGTTCGCTACTTTCTCGAACGAAGCCAAATCCTTTTTATCGCCCGTTAACTTATAGTTCAGTAGCGTCGCATACATTGCCTCGCAATGTGGCCACCATAATTTCATATCCCATTCCAGTTGAGTTGGGTTAAACCCTTCGGCATCAAGAAAATAGAAGAGCCCTTGATGTTCGTCATCCCATCCATAGTCCATAGACCATCTCACCATATTGAATGCAATTTCGGAAAGATCATCCCGTTTTAGGCGTTGAGCCCAGTGTTGAAGAAACCATCCTGCCTCAATCGAATGACCCGGATTTAAAACTCTTCCCTCAATGGAATCGATATAAACACCATCTTTTCCAACATTCTCTAAAACCTGTTTTCGATCCGATTTCACATGAAGAAGCATGCGTTGCAGAAGAGTATCGATCTGCTCTGAGTACTCCTTCCACGAATCTCCTGCCAACTCCTCAATTACGTTCAATAGAATCATGGGAACAGCAAGCGAATGCGCTATTTTGGATCCTGAGTAATGTGGCCTGCCAATTTTTTGGAGATCCTCGGCCCATTCCATCACAGAATCGAAGAGGATTTTGGCATCCTCCATCCATTTTGATTCACCGGAAACCCTGGAGTATTGGGCAAACGCCATCACAATGAAGCACTCCGAAAAGATCTTTCGCTGCATCCAAGTGGGTTCTCCCTCTTGGCTTAAACTAAAGTAGGCTCGTTGATCATCCCGCACGGCATGATCTTTTAAAAATTGAGCACCAAGACCGGCGATTTTCGCCCAGGACTCTCGCTTTTCGTGTTTAAGCCAGAGTGTGCTGAACATCCATACTTGTCTGGCTTGCAACCAGACGTATTTTGAGGTGTCGTATTTGGATCCATCTCGGCTCAATGCATTAAAATAGCCCCCATATTGCCAATCGGGAGAATGCTTTTCCCAAAATGGCACCACATACTCAAAAAGTTCTTGATCAAATTTGGCCCGCCATGTGATAAGTTTTGATGTTTCCATTTACTGCATTGCCTCCTGCTGTTCCAACCAATTTTGATATTGTTTATACATGCCGTGAGCGGACGGGTAGATCGAATTCGGACTCATAAAATGGGAAAATTCGAACGTAATCAGATTCTCGATCCCTGCCTTTGCAGCCTGTTCCATTTTGTATCGAAGAGACTTAAACGGCAGAGGCGGAAATTTGATTGGCATATCCCGATCAAACGACTCCACATTGCTCCAAGACTCAATTCCCACTTCGTCCGCGAGTGCTTTATGTGCTTTCAAGTACGTGGACAATTCTTCATATGGGATTTGTCCGTCCTGGAATGCCACAATGTCCACAACCCCTTTCAAGGTTTTGAAGATCTCTCGCCATTGCTGGATGTGGTCCTCAAATGAAATAGCTTGATCTCCGAATTGTTTGACCCCTTCCACATAAGGCGAAATAAGCACAGGTTGATCTTTGAGTCCCTTAAGGAAGGTTGACATCTCGCAATACAGATCTAAGACACCGGGTTCATGTTTTGAGATTTCATGGCTTAAGTACCATCCTTTGAAAGCGGAGTAATGTCCATACCGATCTACCACCTCTTTGCAGAACTCTCTGTTTACAGCGAGTTCCATGGCATAATCTTTCTTTGGTCCCCAATGTGTTCCGGAATCGTATAAACCGAAAAAGAGTTGCATGCCACATCGCTCCGCTTGTTGGAGGAATAAGTCCATTAAATCCGTGTAGACGGGATAGATGCCCATTCTCTTTTGCAGTACATCAGAGGCAAAGACCGCATGTTTTTTGTACCCGGCACGTATCAGAATCACGGTATCAATCCCGACATGTTTCATCGCATCAAAATCGCGAGCCCATTCGTCTTCAGTCCAATTTTGTGAAGGAATATCATGCGTGATTTCGTCGATAAATGTTCCTCTAAGTTTGATCATATCTGGATACGGGTTAGACCTTTTTGATTTACGTCGCACTGTGACTTGAGTAAAATGTGTATCAAGTGAACGTTCTTTACTTCAAAAGTAATGTAGAGGTAAAAACAATGTCTTTAACCACATTCCGTGAAGTTTTTCACCAAATTTAAAGAGTATTGGTCAAATATAAATTGAAATAAATTTTTGTTTATGCACTTTATGCATCTTGCTAATCTGCTTTAATCTCATTATTTAAAAATTTTTTTAACCCTTTTACACCTAGCCATGAAACGGATTTTAACTCTGCTCCTGCTGATTGTGATTACCACAGGGACACAATTAACTCTTTTTGGTCAGGAGATTACCTGGACAGACATTACAGCTCAGTCTGAGTTGCCTGATGGTGTTCAATTGGTTAGCGGTAAGCGAAGTTCTCCGGCTCTAAATATTTGGTACTACAAGGTAGATTTAAATCACCCGAATATTGCAGTTGTTCCGTATCTGGCGAAGAATAGTTCCGAAACGATTTCCAGTTTTTCTCAGCGAAAAAATGTGTATGGCGCTATAAATGGTGGTTATTTTGGTTCCGGTTCAAGCTATTCTGCATTAATCCAACCTGGTGATGTTCAAGCTCAAAACGTGGCTGCTGTTACTCGAAATGGCGCCAGTTATCCTGTAATGAGAAGTCTTTTTAGTCTTTCTAAAGAGAATAAACCAGCCATTGACTGGATTTATCACTTTTCAAGTCTACCTGAGGGTGTCTATGAATTTGATCAACCTTTAGGGTATGCATCTTCCTCTGATAACCCACTTCCCTCTCCAAAAACTCAAGATGGAAATTCAATGACTGACCTTTTAATGGGAGTTGGTGGGGGTCCAACTCTTGTTAAAGGAGACTCTATACATCTTACCTATTTCGAGGAAATTTTCTGGGGGTCTGGCGTCGGTAGAGATAATCGAGACCCCAGAAGCGCGGTTGGGTACACAAAAGACAATCAGGTTATCTTGCTCGTTGCAGATGGACGTCAAAATGGATCACAAGGTGTTAGTTTATCTGAATTAGCCCAAATCATGATCGATTTAGGGTGTGTGGAGGCGATGAATTTAGACGGAGGAGGCTCCAGTCAAATGACGCTTGGAAGCACATTGGTTAATTCTCCAGAGGGAGGATCTTTTCAGAGACCGGTTGCTACGTTTTTAGCCATCACTCATCGCGATTCAATACCAGAACTCAAAGCAGTTAATGTCGAGTACATCTTAGATACCGAGTTTGACCAAACGACCATAGAGGGAACATGGAGCGAAACAGCAAATACTGGATTCTATGGAAATAGCAAATCTCTCATCTCATTAGGAGGTGACGGTTCCAATAGAGTGGTTTATGTACCTGCTCTACCTTCAGCCGGAAATTACACCTTATATGGATGGTGGGTTGCCTCATCCAACAGAAGCAAGCGCTCAGCATATATCATCCACCATGCAGCAGGAATTGATACCGTTTACGCTGACCAGAGTACAAATAATTCGAAATGGGTCGAACTGGGCGAGTTTGAATTTCGAGGGACCGCAGAAGATCAAGTGGTGATATCCAATTTTGGAAACGACTCGGGAAATTATGTAGTTGCGGATGCCATTCGATTTGCTTCCAGCTCTACTCAGGGAACATCCATTGAAAAGGAAGGCATTGTCTCAAAATTTTCTCTAATCACGGCCTATCCAAATCCATTCAATCCATCAACACAAATTGAGGTTGAATTACCCATGGCAGGAGAAATGAATTTAGCAATCTATAACTCAGCAGGAATACTGGTTGAGGAATTGTGGAAGGGACAACACTCTGCTGGGGTTTATCAGTTTGATTGGAATGCAACGGGATACGCAAGTGGAGTTTATGTTGTGCGATTACGATTTCGGGATATTAACGGTTCGCCATCCACCAGCTCCCACATGATCACTCTGATAAAATAGAATCATTTTCTTTCATGATCTATTACACCATAAAACTTTGAAAAAGCGCTTTTAAAGAACTTTCTAAACAAAACAAGTAACACATCAAACATTAATAACTACGCATCATGACACATCATTACAAACTCAAACGTTCAAGTCTTTGGGCGGGTGTACTTGGAGTAATGGTATTACTCTTCTCAGGATTTACTGTGACTCAAACTGTACAGGCACAGGAAGCAAAAACCATCTGGACTATAGATGCTCCTAACAGCAACTGGTTCGGCACTGGAAATAATGTACGTGGTATGACCTATAATCCTGCAACGGGTCACCTCATCGTGGGAAGTAGAGATGGCGGGCTAAAGCCTGTTATTGTGGACGCTGCAACGGGGGATTCCGTCGGAATGCTCAGTACAAAGTCTGTTAATTTTTTTGAAAATTTCGAATCCATCTCAGCCAGTGGTGATTCTCTTGCAGGTTGGGAATTTACAAATGCTCAGACATGGCTTCTTGGTGGATATGGACATAACTCCGACAAATATGCAGGGTGGAGTGAATCCAATAGTTCCGCACATTCTATAAGATCTCCCAAAATCACAAATCCAGGAGTATTGAGTTACTACGTCGCTGCATACAATGATGTAAGTAATACAAAGGTTGTAGTCGAGGTTTCCGAAGATGGAACAACATGGACAGCCTTGGATACTCTCGCTAGTAAAGGTGCAGGTGGAGATTTTGGGGTTAGCTTCATTAACAAATCAATCACTATCAATAAAACTGGTGACTACTACATTAGATGGTCTACCCTTGATCATGTTAGTGGTGGCTTCTATCTCGATGATATCGAGGTCTATACCCCTATTTCTGGAGGTATCTTCCCGTTCAATCAATTCCGTGCCACGGCAGATGGTCAGATTTTCACAAGCAACTTAGTTCTAGATGGAAAAAACGTCAAAATTTATCGTTGGGCCGATGAAGTTGCCGATCCTGAATTAGTCTTTTCAGGTAATATGACCAATGGTGTTCGATTTGGGGATTCATTCGGTGCCTTTGGTGAGGATGATGAAGTATATTTAACACTAAGTGGAAATAACCCTGGTATTATTGCAACATTCTTATGGGATGGAGAAGCGTTAACTGCAATAGATGAATTGGAAGTCTCGAAAAATGTTGGTAGAGGTGGATTTTCAACCAACTCCTGGGGTACTATTGTGCTTGCTTCAGGCACCTTCGCCACACCACGGTTTTTTAACTTTGAAGATGGTGAAGAATATGATTCGTTAGTCATTAACGGAGTAGATGCTGCAGATTTACAGTCCGTGATGTATGCTGATTTTGTTGATTCAAGGGTTGGTGAACTTGTGATCACCGGTCCAGCATTCACAAATGGGAAGTTCTACTTGGCGATAGAAGGTGAAGACGAATACGAGTTAATCTCAGAAATTGGCCCTCTAGGAAATAACACCAACGGGAATAATACTGGGGCGACCATCTTTGATGAAGAGGGCAAACGCTTGTTCCTCATGGATTCGAATAATCAAATTCATGCCCTGGACATCAGTGAGTTCTTCCCAAATCCAGCGGATGATATTGAAACCTTATGGACGGTAGATGCTCCAGAAAGTAATTGGTTTGGAGTAGCAAATAACGTCCGTAGCATGACATATAATCCTTTAACGGATCATGTGATTGTGGCTAGCCGTGATGGCGGTCTCAAGGCTGTGATTCTTGATGCGGCGACAGGAGATTCCGTTGGAATGCTCAGCACAACTGGGATTAGCGGCGGAATCTTTCCTATGAATCAATTCCGTGCTACTGCAGATGGTCAACTATTCACTGCGAATTTGGTACTAGATGGAAAAAATGTAAAAGTGTACCGCTGGGCTGACGAGTCATCAGAGCCTGAACTTGTATTTACAGGGGACATGACAAATGGCGTTCGCTTTGGTGATGCTCTTGGAGCATTCGGTTCAGGAAGTGATGTTACATTATTGCTGAGCGGATCAAATTCAGGGGTCATCGCGAAATTAGTTTGGGACGGTGAAAGTATGACCTTAAGTGATGAATTCATCGTGAGTAAAAATGTTGGTAGAGGAGGGTATTCTACCTGGTTTGATGATGAAGAATTGGAGGGCGAAATTGCAGTATTGGCGGCCGGTACAAATGCCTCGCCAAGACTCCTCGGATTGACTTCAGGTACAGAAGGTGACTCTTTAATCATCAATGGAGTTGAAACCGCTGATTTTCAATCTGTCATGTATATTGATGCGATTGATGCAGATGAAGCTTTTTATATCATTACTGGTCCCGCATTTACAAACGGTAAATTCTATCTTGCTGAATTAAGTGATTATAGTGAAGCAGGTTATGAATTTGATTTAGTTAAAGAGATTGGACCTCTTGGGAATAACTCAAATGGGAATAACACGGGTGCAACGATCGTTGACAAGCGTGGCAAACGTTTGTTCCTGATGGATACCAATAACCAAATTCACGCTCTGGATATCCGTTCATTATTCCCAGATGCTGATGAGGATGGAGTCTACTGGAGCGTAGATGCGCCATTTAGCAACTGGTTTGGAACTGCTAATAATGTGCGTGGTATGACCTACAATCCGGTGACTGATCATGTGATTGTGGCTAGCCGTGATGGTGGACTCAAGCCTGTGATCTTGGACGCATTCTACGGTGATTCAGTGGGTATTCTAAGTACAACGGGTATCTCTGGAGGCACATTCCCTATGAACCAAGTCCGTGCCACAGCAGACGGTCAAATCTTTACTGCAAACTTAGTTTTGGATGGTAAAAATGTGAAGATCTATCGCTGGGCAGACGAATCGACTGAACCTGAAGTGGTCTTCACAGGAGACATGACCAATGGCGTTCGCTTTGGTGATGCTTTAGGAGCATTCGGTACCGGAGATAACGTAACGCTCTTGTTAAGTGGTTCGAATTCAGGAGTTATTGCGAAATTCCTCTGGGATGGTGAAACCCTGACCAAAGATGATGAATGGGCGGTTACCCAGAATGTCGGTCGTGGTGGATTTTCGTATACCGTAACGACTGAAAATCAGGTAATGGCTGCTGGAACCAATGCGGCACCGCGTTTCCTAGATCTTGATGATGGTACTGAAGGTGATCCTCTCGTTATTGATGGAGTTGAGGATAAAGACTTAGCTTCAGTCATGTTCATTGACTTCGCTACATCAGGCGGTGAGACCTATGTTGTTGCAGGTCCTGCTTTCACCAATGGTATGTTCTATGTGGCAAAATCTAGTGGAAACGGCTTTAGTCTGGTCAGTGAGATCGAACCACTTGGTGTTAATTCAAATGGAAACAATACCGGTGCCGTGATCATTGATAAAATCGGTAAGCGGTTATTCTTAATGGATACGAATAACAAGATAGTCTCCATGGAGTTTGATTTCGATGGCATGGCCACAAGTATTGATGAAAATACTCCTGAGCTTGCATCTGAATACAGACTCGAGCAAAACTATCCTAACCCATTTAATCCGACAACGACCATTCGATTCAATCTACAAAGTAGAACTGATGTAACGTTGAAGGTTTATAATATGCTGGGTCAGGAAGTGGCTACGCTCATCAACAGACAGTCGATGAGTCAAGGATCACATCTTGTGAATTTTGATGCTACAGGGTTGAGCTCTGGTGTTTATCTATATCGCTTGGTAGCTGGAGACTTCGTTTCACAGAAAATGATGACTCTTATCAAGTAACCTAGAAATCACTTTTAGTGTTGTTAAAAAGGTGGGTGCTGAATAGCATCCACCTTTTTTTTTGAAGAAATGAGAATCTTTAATTTAGCGGGACTGGAATACCGGTTAGTATAATTTGGTTGAATCTATGGTTTGACTCTATTCGTGCTAAGTTTTAACCTTAGCGCTTCTTTATACATATTTATGATCTCTATATCCCAACTGAATCTCATTAAATATGGAGAAGAATCATAGTTTTCAGTAGTTAATATATACAGGCCTGTATCATCTATTTCAAACTCTTCAAATGGCTCTTTCATTGGAATAGTGCCCAAATAGATTCCATCTGAGGGATCATAAATATCTATTCGCCTCATATAAGTATCTGTATTCCCCGAATACCCAACAAAAAGGTATCCTTGATAAATTCGAAGTTCTCCTACGGATCGCCTCGCAGTTTGTGATCGCCGGATAAATTCTCCCAATTCATTGTTACCAGAAACTAACAACTCATTCGTTGATACTTTTTCAATTAATTCATTCGAATACAATAGATTTCCTTCAGAGTCATAACGCTTCAAAAAATCTAGGTAGTAAGATGCATAAATAACCTCTCCATTTAAACATACAAGACTACCATCACGATATAGTATAGATTGGAAATCATAACGATTTACCTTTTGAAAGACACTCACAGGCAATCTTGTTTTTGCATCAAGTTTAGCGAGAGTCCCCTTTTTGGTATAATTCTCCAAAAGAATATAGAGACTACCATCTTCGCACACAGCCAATCTAGAGGGTATAGTATTTTCCATTGAAATTGTACCCAAAAATTTGCCGTCCGTACTCCATGAACTTAATCTAGCATTAGCAATATCGGTAACCATTAATTCATTTTTAGATACAAATTTTACGTCAAATGAATTTCCAAAATTCATAGAACCCCTCCCAATACTACCTCCGATTTTTTGAAATGGGTTTTCATTATTAATCATTTTAGTGTCGAATATAACAACCCTTTCATCTGAATAGTCTAAGAATGCTAAAACTCCTTCTCCATTACCAACCATTCGATTTAATGAGAGCATATTATACCTAGATAAATCTATCTTATATTTCAAATCTGGTAATGGAAAGAAATTTAGCCCTTCTCTACTTTGGGGAGATGATTTATTCAAATCATCCGTTTTATTATTGCTATCTATATGTTGTGCAAAAGCAAAAACTGAAGTAATTGCATTACACAATATTAGTATTAATAATTTTCTATTCATTTTTTATACTATAATAGTGTATATAATTATATTAAGAATGTATACTCTGTAACGTTCCAGTACAGTGACGATATAATGTAAAACCCAGAAAATTGAATACTATATAAGACGTACAATATTGATCACGACCAGAGCAACCAGCCCTTCCACATGGCCCCATTCTGCCTGTTTCCAATAAACCACACTCAACCCGATTTGATATTGGGGACAAAGTTGTCGTCGGTGATGAGAGTGAAGAAATAGTTGATTCAGGATTTTCAGTCAGAAGTGGTACTGACGTTGAGGATAAAGTGTATAATCCAAGATAAATTGGAGAAGGTAGTTGTAATCCTGATGATGGGATATCGGATCGAAGTCCGCTAAAATTTAACGAAACGGCAATGACAGTGACTGTAATGATATGAAGTATAGTCATGATACTCTCCTGTTTTTGGGTTTTGGTTTCCCCTTAGAAGAGCTCTAAACTCGAAATCTTACAGTGGTATTAAATTATTTTAATAAAATCTCTACGTTTTTGGGCTCATTTTATCAACTATCTCCTGATCGAGATCTATCATCGAATCAATTAATTTTTTGGAAAAACTGAATGGCTCGTGGTGAAGAATCATGCTCTTGCGAGTCTGTAGCCCAAAAATCATCACCTTGATAATTACCAAATAGGCTTATGAGTTGAAATCCCCGTCGATTCAGCTGGTTTTTGAACCACTCGATTGGGTATAATCGAACTGACTCCCTAAATATGCCACTTTCTTGTCCGTGATCATCTCTAAACGTGATTTCTTTTTTGACAATGTCATACTCACCTGTGACTTCCGATCCGGATTCAATCCAACGCCTGATCTGAACAGTTACGCCATCCATAGATCGTGATTCATAGGGAAGTATCGTCTTCCTTACCCATTCCGGGTTCATAAAATCGAGAACAAACCAACCCTGAGGTCTCACCATCTCAGCAATAGCGTCTACGACTCGCTCATCATCAGCACTATCATCAAAATATCCAAAAGTGGTAAAAAGATTTAATACCAAATCAAAGATTTGAGTCTGCCCTTCAGTCTGAATTGGGACGCGCATATCCCCTTGTATAAACTCAACTTGCAGGCCCTCTTTCTTAGTCTTTTGCCGAGCTATTTCCAACGCTCTTTCCGATAAATCTAATCCTGTTACATCATACCCTCGTCGCGCAAATTCAATAGAATGACGCCCTCGGCCACACCCAAGATCTAGGACTTTAGAATATCCTTTAGTAGGTAAGAGCTTACCCAATAAATCGATCATGTCAACCGCTTCTTGTTGATCGCGATCCGCATATAGTTTTTCATACAAAGGCGTATCAAACCATGTCGTAAACCATTTTGATCCTTTTTGTATGGATGCAGTGGGCATAGATGATTCGGATGCTTCGTTCGATGATTTGGGGAAATTCAATTTACTCTCAGGGTAATTCATCCTTCTTAGAATGATTTTCGTACCTTATTATGGTTCATAAAATCTTTAAAAGAACAAGAGTCGATCATGTCCGTTTCACTAAACTAACGGTTATTTCTTTGAAATTCAGCCAAAAACTCCAAAAATCGATTCAACGAAGCCAGTCTGTATTATGTGTCGGACTGGATCCTGATCCAGGGCTCATTCCCATAGGGAATTCCTCTTTACATGAGACCACAAAATCTAACTCTTCAACCCGACGAATAAAGGATGCTACCCGGGTTTACGACTTTTGTAAGACGATTATCGAAGAGACCACCCAAGAGGTCGCTGCATTTAAGTTTAACACGGCCTTTTTTGAAGCTCTCGGTGCCACCGGTTGGGAGGTTTTGGAACAGCTTGCTTCCATCGTACCTGATGACACACTGTTGATATTGGATGCAAAACGGGGTGATATTGGAAATACTTCAGCTAAGTACGCAACGGCCTTACTAAATCAAATTGGATGTGATGCCGTTACACTGAATCCCTTAATGGGGTTAGAGACCTTTCATCCATTCACCAAATCGGACGAAACCGGGATCTACGCTCTGGCACTGACCTCAAATCCGGGGGCCTCGCAGTACCTGATGCGCCAATTTGACGACGGGAAGACCCTCAGCGAGACAATTGCAAGTGATCTTAAAACCTATTCAAAGTCAGGGGAATGCCATGCGGCGATTGGTATGGTTGTCGGCGCCACCCAACCCGAGTCAGCACGAAGCGTATTGCGCGCTTTTCCAGAAGCCCCCCTCTTAATCCCAGGTATCGGAGCCCAGGGAGGAGATCCTCAGGAGTGGGCGTCGCTACTTTCTTCCCATCAGGGTTTGCCTTTATTTAACTCCAGTCGAGGAATTATCTATGCTGGAAACGCAGCCCTAGCATCATCTACCGGAACGAGGTGGATTGAGGAAGTCCGAAAGGCTGTCATCGAAACCAATGAGGCTTTAAAACCTGTTTTGGAAGCCTGTTCCGCACGCTGGAAGGTGTCTTAGTTAGATTAATGGACCCCATCTCATGAAAACTGTTACGATTTACACAGATGGAGCCTGCTCCGGAAACCCTGGACCCGGGGGTTGGGCGGCTTTACTGGAATTTGACGGTCGTGAAAAGATGATCTCAGGGGGAAATGGACATACGACCAATAATCGTATGGAGATGCAGGCGGTGATCGAGGCTTTCAAAGCCCTCAAGGAGCCTTGTAAGGTTCTATTGCACTCCGATTCAGCTTTGATTATCAATGCCTTTGAACAGAGGTGGTTGGATAACTGGATGGCCAAGAATTGGATTAAATCTGACAAAAAACCAGTTGAAAACCGAGATCTGTGGGAGGAAATGCTCGAGGTTATGGACCCTCATCAGGTTTCCTGGATTAAAGTAAAAGCGCATCATACCGATGAACGCAATAATCGGGTTGACGCCAGAGCTGTGGAAGAGTCGAAAACGTATATTGTGCTCTAACCATGTTGGGGTAATCCTCCTTACTCCGGATACCGAGAATAGGCTGTCATATTCATCGAAAGTTCTGGCGACTGTGTGAGCAGCGTAGGATCCTGTTGAATATGCAACAGGCCAAGCCTGCAGATCATGCCTGCATTATCGGTACAATACTTCAGAGGGGGTAAAAAGACATCCAAATGTAGTTCCTCGGCCAGGGATTCAGCTTTATTTCGTAACATACTGTTGGCAGATACCCCTCCCGAAATCACGACTTTTTGAACTCCCGTTTCAGAAATAGCCCGACGTAATTTATGGATTAATATTCCGGTGATGGCTTCGGATACCGCAGATGAAAGATCGGGTATAGAGGCCTCGATCTCCTCATGGGTCATTTTTTCCAGTGTGTATCGAACACTGGTTTTTAGTCCTGAAAAACTGAACTCGTAGCCTTCATTACGGAGAGCCTGGGGAAATTCAAATCGGCTGGTAGCACCCTTTTGAGCCAATTGGTCAATTAAAGGCCCTGCCGGATATCCCAATCCCATCAATTTTCCACTTTTGTCAAAAGCCTCTCCGGCCGCATCATCTCGAGTAGTCCCTAAAAGACGATGGTGAAGTGGTTTTTGGACAAGTACCAGACGGGTATGCCCTCCGGATACAATTAAGGACAAAAAAGGAGTAGGGATCTCTTCCTGGCCGATAAATGCCGCATACATATGGGCATCAATGTGATTCACCCCCACCAACGGTAGTCCACGTGAGAGGGCTAAACCCTTGGCAAACGTGAGCCCGACCAACAAACTTCCGATCAGTCCAGGTCCCTGGGTTACGACGATGGCATCCACTTGGTCAAGACTTACACTAGCCTCGCTCAGCGCCATCCGAACCGTATGCATGATCTTTTGATCATGCGCACGAGAAGCCAGCTCAGGGACTATACCTCCGAACTGGTCGTGCTCTTTTTGAGAGGCCGTTATTGAAGAGAGTACCTCAGCGTTACGACTTACTGCCGCTGAGGTGTCATCACATGAGGATTCGATCCCGAGCAGGATCACTCTTTATCCTTTTTCTCATCTTCTTCCACTACCTCGAATTCGGCATCCACTGCTTCTTCTGCAGAGGTTGCTTCCTCAGATGCTCCTTCAGCGTCGGCTGTGCCGGAAGCTCCGGCTCCTTGTTCAGGACCGGCAGCGTAAATGTCTTGAGCAGCAGCTGCCCAAGCGGTATTTACGGCTTGGATGGCACCTTCGAGGTACTCCATATTTTGCTCTTTGTGCGCGGTTTCGAGTGTGGCTAATGCCTCTTCAATCACTTTGAGATTGTTCTCAGAGATCTTCTCTTTGTTCTCATCCAATTGCTTGCGAGTGGAAAAGATGAGGGAGTCAGCCTGATTAAGCAATTCGATATTTTTACGGAGTTTTTCGTCCTCATCGGCATGCTCTTCTGCGGCTTTACGCATGTTTTCGATCTCTTCCTCACTCAATCCTGAACTGGATTCGATACGGATACTTTGCTCTTTACCAGTGCCT
>JAURMN010000028.1 GCA_030830725.1 Balneolales bacterium
CTTTTTCCCAGAATCATTGCTTCGGTGATGAATCCCACATCCCTTACCTGCAGCATCCATTTCTTGTTTTCCATTCGCATCCTTTTCATTACCTTTTTATAGTCAGGATTTAGAGCCAGATTGTGGATGTTGTGGGGTTCTTTCTTCACATCAAAGAGCTCCTCAACAGATTTTATTTTCCAGAACTGGGGCTGTACCTCATTCAGTTTCCCTTCCAGATAGGCTGGTTCACAAGAGCGCATGGATGGTGTTCTTCATAAAAATTCAATGTATTGAGCATAAATTTTATGGGCATGTAATTTCGGATAATCATATTATATAATTTAAGGTCAGTTGGGATTAACGATCCGTTTCTCGAGTTGAGTGGGTGCTGGTATAAAAGATGCTTGATGTTTTGAGACCATAGCTTGGATTTCAGCTACTACCTCCGGGTATTTATCAGCAAGATCAAATCGCTCGGAAGGATCATGAGAAAGATTAAACAAGGTCAATTTCTCCAGTTTTTCAATTTTCTCAGGATAACCCAATGGATTATTACTGTAAAAATACAGTTTAAACGCTCCTTTTCTGGCAGCAAAAACCAAGTCATCGTGGTAATAAAACATCTCATTTCTCGGATTTACATTTTCTCCTCTCAAGACTCCTGTCAAATCATACCCGTCATAAGGTCTGTCTTTCGGGACAGTTGCGCCTGCCAAATTTGAAAATGTAGGAAGCAAATCCAACGTACTCCCCATTTTGGAAATCACACCCGGCTCCACATTTCCCGGACCCCAGAAAATAGCGGGTACCCGAACCCCTCCTTCATAACTTGTCCCTTTTGCGCCAAACAAACCTCCTGAACTTCCCCCCTGCTCATTAAATATTGCCCAAGGACCGTTGTCAGAAGTAAAGATTACATACGTGTTTTTCTCTAAACCCTCCTTTTTCAAAGCATTCAGAATCTCTCCGACGCTCCAATCAATCTCCTCAATCACATCTCCATAAAGCCCTCTTTCACTTTTACCTCTGAATGCATCTGAAGTGAATAAGGGGACATGGGGCAAAGAATGGGCAAGATATAAAAAGAAAGGGGTTGACTTATTCTCAGAAATATAGTTAACAGCTTCTTCCGTGTAGCGTTTTGTGATGGTGTTTTGGTTGGCCGGTCTTTCAATGATTTCATTGTTTCGCATCAATGGGACATTGAAATTTTGATAAATCGGATCGATAAACATTTGCTGATAAGTCATACCATTGGTAACCCTGTCCATATCATTGCTATAGGGAATTCCAAAATAATAATCAAATCCATGATTAGTTGGCAGATATTCAGGCAAATGGCCGAGATGCCACTTACCGATCGCTGCAGTATTGTATCCGGAATTTTTCAGAAGCCTAGCGATGGTATTTTCTGAAGCAGGAAGTCCACCATCAGAATCGGGAAATAATACTCTTCGGATATTACTGGACATACCCGATCTAATCGGAAGCCTACCTGTCATTATAGCCGCTCTTGAAGGAGTACAGACGTTTGCTGCCACATAGAAATTTGTCCACTTCTGTCCTTCTAGGGCCATCAGATCAATGTTTGGCGTTTTAATAGTCGGATTTCCATAACAACCCAAATCACCATATCCCTGGTCATCAGTAAAAATGATGATGAAATTCGGTTTTTCACTTTGAGCTTTAGCTTGCAAAGGAAGTAATATCGTCAGCGATACTAGGGCGAGGAAAATCCCGATTGCTTGCATTTTAAGGGAAGGGCAAATATTCATATCGATCGTTTTAAATGTGATATAATTAAAGTTTTTGTGGGTTTAATTGGATTTGGCCCCGGGTTTTTGCCAAGGCGTCTTGCCCCCTTCCTGAATATGCTGCATTAAGATGCTGTTCATTTCTTTATATATTTCAGGTTCAGATTTTATCAAATCATTTTCTTCTTTGGGATCAGTTTTGAGATTATACAATTCCATAGGCTGATATGGACTATTCTGTAAGAGTTTCCAATCTCCTTTTCGAAGCGCATGATAGGCTTTTCCTCCGTAAGTCAGTCCACCTTCCCTGCGTGTAAAATAAACCACTCGCTCCTCTTCTGCTTCTGTATTCCCCAAAAGCGTGTTTAGAAAACTTCTTCCTTCAACAGTGTGATTAATCTCCACTCCAGCCAGTTGAATTACGGTGGGATAAATATCCATGGACAAATTCAACTGATTGGTTGAAGAACCCGCAGCAATCTGACCGGGCCAACTCACCAAAGTTGGAACCCTAAGCCCTCCTTCGTACATGCTCTGCTTTCCATCCCGGAGAGGGCCATTATTGGCTAAATCAGGAAGATGCCCTCCGTTGTCACTTGTGAATAGGATAATCGTATTCTCATACTGTCCGCTTTCTTTCAGAGATGTGATCACCTTTCCGATTCCATTATCCAGATGCTCAATAAATGCAATCAAATTCGACCTTTTCTCGGGTAGACCCGGATTTCTCTGTCTCACTCTATCAGACCATTCCTTGGGGGGCTGAACCGGAAAATGAGGCGCATTATAGGCCAAATAAAGAAAAAATGGTTGTTCGTCCTTTGCCTGTTCAGAAATATAATCCACCGCCCATTCTGTAAAAAGGTCAGTAGCATGTCCGGGAGGATCAATAATCTCATTGTTCAGCCTCATGAAATTTTTACCATGCCGTCTTTTGATCATATAGTCGTCCATCATATCCTCCAGCCAGCCATAAAACAAGTCAAAGCCTTTTTGATTGGGTAAATTCGGCGATTCCAGACCCAAATTCCACTTGCCGATATGAGCTGTATGGTAATTTGCTTCCTTTAATTTTTGAGGGAGAAGAACAGTTTTTGGATCAAGATACCCCCAGTTATTTTCGGGATGGAACCGGATCAATCCCGGCACTCCAACCCTATCCGGATACCTACCCGAAAGAAGTGCGGCTCGGGTGGGTGCACAAACTGGAGAGTTTGTCAAAAAATTATCAAAGCGCATCCCATCCTTGCGCAAGGCATCTATGTTTGGAGTCTGCAAATCTTCAGTTCCATAATAAGACACATC
>JAURMN010000029.1 GCA_030830725.1 Balneolales bacterium
CAAACTCTCCAAAGCCTCACGCACCGTATGGGACTTATTCCCTGAAAAATAGGTCTCTGAGAGCCGATCTAAAAGCCCAATTGTTTCGTCATTAAGAGTAAAATTCAATCGTTTCATAATGCTCTAACTTTCAACGCGTGATTTTCTGCCATTTCGGAGACCTTTTTTAGCCATTCTCCAGCGCTTCAATGGTGAGGATGGTGATGATGGTGATCATTTTTACAAACCTGATGATGTCGATAATTCAACACATGCCCGATAATCAACAACACACTCCCTGCTACTGTAAACGTTGTCTCCGCCAAAAACCCTAACACGCTGTGACCCACAGCCCAACCCGTCAGAATTACGGCAAACCCTCCGATCAGATAGGCATGTATACGACGATCGTGTGCCGAACGACGAATAGCCAGTACAATCGTCGGTAAAATTACCACTGCTAACACCGGATGGGACCACTCGTGAATCACTTCGGGCACCGGCACGATGGGCAAGAGGCTCACCAACACAGGCAAAGCCAAGCAATGAATCAAACACAGGGTAGAAAGGCCAATCCCGAGTCGATCCCACAGGGTAACAGAATGTTTTGACACAACTTAATAATTAGAATAAAAGAGGAACTCACATTTTCAGCGTGTGTATAAATATACACACTGTTTACACACCCTGCAATTTCGTTCATTCATCATACCAGCCTCTCTCAACCTTTCTCAAATCATCGCACTACTTCACGCACCTCTCGCGTAGCCATCCACATTAAAAATCCTCACAAATTGGACTCGCGCTCTTCTCCTTTTTGCTTGGTAAAACTCCGTTTGGGATTCTGTGGCACGGGATCATACCCACTGTCACCCCAGGGATGGCAACGTCCAATTCGTCTAAGCCCCAGCCAATAACCTTTAAATGGGCCCCACTCCTGCAGCGCATTGATCATATAGTGTGAACACGTTGGATGGTACCGACACTGTTTGCCCAGATAGGGAGATAAGACCGCCTGATAGAGTTTAACCAGGCCAATGAGCAGAAACACTAGGCCTTTTTGAACGGCGGAAAAGATATTATTTAGCCCCTTCTGAATCACCAGGCTCAAAATATTCTACCTCCGTGGTACCACCTTTTCCATCTTTAAGACGGATTCCAAGAGCTTCCAAGGTGTCACGAATTTGATCGGAGGTCTCAAAATCACGAGTACCTCTGGCTTTGGCTCGTAGTGAGATAATCAGATCAAGGACACCGCTTAATCGATCCGTTTCATCTTGAACCTCTTCTTTGAGACCGAGGATGTCAAATAAAATGACTTCATATTGAAACCGAAGCCACTCGAGATATTCAGATGAAAGTTCCTTAATGTCGAGTTGATGATGATGGAGGGCATTTATTTTTCCGGCGATATCAAATAAAATCGCCAATGTCTTGGCCGTATTGAGATCATCACTCATGGTCTCATAACAGCGATTAAACAGACCTAGTAGTTCGTTTTCAAGCTTTGATTTTGGGGTAGGCCACATCCACGATCCATGATTCTGAAGATTGGATCCATAATGTTCCTCCTTTGCGACCACACCCGCGACTACATGAGAGGCAGTGAATGAGTCATGTTGCACTTTGGGTACGAGAACTCGCAATATCCGGGTAGCCTGCAATAGACGGTGGAGTGCTTTTTCTGCTGCCAGCAAAGCATCATTTGAAAAATCAATTGGGCTGTGATAATGGGATTGGAGCATCAAAAAACGAATACTCATGGGGCTGTATGCACGCTCCAGAATCGCATGTGTCCCCATAAATAATTCATTTAGCGTAACAAAATTACCAGCAGATTTGCTCATTTTGGATCCGTCCAGGGTAACCATATTATGGTGAATCCAAATCTTTGCTGGTCCGTGACCAAAGGCTCCGCACGATTGAGCAATTTCAGCTTCGTGATGCGGAAACTGGAGATCCAATCCACCACCGTGAATATCGAAAGTTTCTCCTAAATACTTGGTACTCATCGCGGTACACTCGATATGCCACCCTGGAAATCCATCTCCCCACGGAGACTTCCAACGCATGATATGTCCGGCCTCGGCTTTTTTCCAAAGCGCAAAATCATGAGGCCCTCGTTTTTCATCATGACCGGTCGTGTCTCTGGACGCTACCTGAAGCTCTTCTAAAATCTTACCGGAAAGATCCCCATATGAGTAGGCTTCCCGATAATGAGTTAAATCAAAATAAACACTGCCATTCACCTCATAGGCGAAACCTTTGCGCAGGAGTTCTTCAATCAATTCGATTTGCTCCGGAATATGGCCGGTGGCGTGGGGTTCAATACTGGGATGCTCACAATTCAACGCGTCCATTCCCTCACGGTAGAGGTTTGTGTAGCGCTGGGCTACTTCCATAGGTTCTAACTGTTCCAGACGCGCTTTACGAGCTATTTTGTCCTCGCCCTGCTCGAGTTGTTCATCCTGTAGATGCCCTACATCGGTAATATTTCGGATATATCGGACTTTGTATCCAAGATGCTTTAAATATCGATAGAGAAGATCAAATGTAACCGCTGATCGGGCATGCCCAAGATGCGGTTCACCATATACTGTCGGACCACATACATACATGCCTACCGCAGGTGCACTCAGGGGTTCAAAACGTTCTTTTGCGCGCGTGAGTGAGTTACTCAGAAGAAGCGGATATTCGGTGGCTTTTGGATGCATCTCCCGGGACATAGGCTGCCCTCTCAGCGTAATTCGGTTTTGATGTAATCGATGAATCGCTGCTGATTTTCCGGTTCTTTAAACGCGCCTCGATAATCGGCTGTAACCGTACTGCTCGAATCATCTTTGATCCCACGGGTGGATACGCAAAGGTGTTTACTGTCGATATAAACTGCTACATCGGGTGTCTCCAATGCGTTTTGAAGGGCCTCGGCAATCTGAAGGGTAAGGCGCTCCTGCACTTGTGGACGACTCGCGTAATATTCAACCATACGGTTAATCTTGGACAGGCCAATCACCTTACCACGGGAAATATAGCCTACATGGGCTTTTCCGATAAAGGGTAGAAAATGATGCTCACAAAATGAATTAAGGCGGATGTTTTTTTCCACCACCATGTGCCCATATTCATACTTGTTGGAGAATTTACGAGCATCCGGCTGATTGACCGGATTAAGACCACTAAATACTTCCTGCACATACATCTTCGCTACTCGGTGCGGGGTTCCGCTGAGACTCTCATCTGTCGTATCTAAACCAAGTGTATGCATGATTTTCTCGAAGTGTTCTTCGATGATTTCAATTTTTTCCTCATCGCTGAGAGAAAAAGCATTCTCTCTCATTGGCGTTTCGATCCCGGTCATGAAATGCGCGTCCCCCATCAGTTCTTGCTCATGCTTATGACCATTTTTTGACGCAGATACAGGAATCGTTTTGGGAGTTAAGGAATCTGAAGATCGGCTCATAAAAATCGTTCGTGTTGCCGGTAATTGGGTTAGAAGTCATTACCTCTGAGCCTATTGACTCAAATTTAACAACCATAATTAACTAAAATACGGAAAAACGAGGAATGGAATCGGGTAATCTTGGGAAAAATCAGAAGCAAAAAAAAGAGACCCGAAGGTCTCTTTTAAAATCTCACAAAAAGTAAAGACTTTCTGAATCTTATCGCTGACTCGCACAATCTCCAGCACATAGCTGAACACTCGGAAGGCTTAGGACATCCACTCGTGGAAGTTTAGCTCCAAATTCGGCTTCAATCAGGCCAAGCATTTGGTTGGCAATGATCGCATTCCCGCGAATATTTGGATGAACACCATCCGTAGAAAAGACACCGTTGGGACTAAAGTCAGGCGCAAGATTCACACCATCTACTCTTACACCCAATACACCATCGCTCAAACCAAAGAGGTCATAGAATATCCCTGATGGGTTGTTTGTTTCCCACAGTGCAATACGCTTGGACCCCGCTAATGCATTTGTTCCCTCTACAACAGCTTTGATGATCGCATTATTAGTCTGGCGAGCCGTTTCCATTTTGATAATTTCATCCGCAGTGAGTGTGAGTGCATCGCTGATTGGATAGGAAACACCATAAATGATTTGTGCATTGCCAGGAATTACAGGAGTACCCAGAACAGCACCGGCTCCAAGAAGAACTAATTCAGAACCAACGACAGGATGATTCCCAATAAGTTGCCGCGCCTGACGGTAGGGTTCAAGCTGAGCACGCTGGGCAGCAGTAATTTGACCTATCGCGAGCATTTGATCCAAAAATGGACCCATATCGGTAAGATTATCATCTACTGATAATATCGCGTTTTGACCAGCGGCATACTGTAACTTACGCAAGTTCATCTCATCCGCGGTAATGTACCCGGCTTGAGCTGCCGCTCCCAACAGTAGATTTAAGGCTCCAAACTGCGTATTTAGTGCTCCAGCCGTAGCTGCATCTAATGGAATCGCATTCCAGCCAACTGCACGGAAGAATGGAGCCGCGCTTATAAGTGGAATATCTGCTACAACTCCTTTTGCGGTGCTTTGTGTAACTAAAGCACCCATCGCTGCCGTAAATTTCTCTTGAAATACAGCAGGCGATGTAAGTAGCGCATCATTAGTTCCACCAGTAGAAGCGTATTGAAGAACGTCGTTATTCCCCAACCAGAAGGTGAAGAAGGAAGGTTTCCGTGCAACGACCTCTGCCAAGACTGTTGACGTGCCTGGTGCCGATGCAAAACGTGCGTAGAATCCGTTGCTCGCCAAAGCAGGACTATCAATTTGATCCAGCCTCATACCTGGTACTGAGAAGTTATTCAGTGTAGATTTATTCCCGGTATACGCCGTAATTGCAGAGCCGGTTACTACTGGAGATGGACCCGGAATGCTAGTATCGAGCTTAAAACGTCCGAGAATTACTCCACCTGGTTGAGTTACGGACGTATTGAATCCATTCACAGAATTGATGGAAGGTTGATTGAAAGCGCCCCCCCCTGCTGCTGCAAACTGCTTGGCCAATAATGCAGGAACGGAATGGTTTTGCCCTAAATCATAGAGCGCTGCATCCATGTAACCGGCTGAGAGAGAATTTCCAATCGCAACATAGGTGGAAAAATCGGCACTCCCCTTGCTATACGTTGGAGCAGTCGGTAGTGGATTTTCAGCTAAACGATCTTCTACCAACGAATCAAAACTGCCTTCACAGGCCGTAAGCAGGACACCAAAACCTAGAAGGAAAATGAGTGAGCGTAGATTGTTTTTCATAGGTCTAAAATTGTGTTTCATGTAATTGAAAAGATCTTGTTAAGTCAGAGTCGATTAGTTCAAGAGTTGATCGAACGTGAGAGATATGTAATAGATCGATCCAATCAGCGGGTTAGCTAGAGAGGTGGTGTAACGCTCGTTCAGAATATTGGTTCCACCGAACTTAACAATGGTATTCTGAGCAGGAAGTTTGAAACTGACTTGTGCATCCAATGATCCGTAATCAGGAACTATCCCGCGACCAATTGAAGATTCCCAGAGATAGGCATCCTGCCAACGATAGACCATATTAAAGCCCAAATTTTCTGTAACATTACGATTTTGGAATCGGATGTTATAACGCCATTTTGGAGTGTTATAACTGGCGTTAAACCCTTGTTCCAAGAGGTCATCTTGAGAGATTAGCTCATTGTAGGAGACATTACCTCCGAGGCTGTATCCATCGAAAAGCGCCATATCGGCTGTCACCGCAAATCCTTGAGAGTCCACATTACCATCGGCATTGATATCAAAACCGTACGATTGAGTACGGAAGGATCCGTTTGTTACAGGGTCAATTCCAGTTAAGATCCCTGCACGCCATGCCTGGCCATCCACACTATAGCCTGCACCTGGTTCATTACGCAACCCATTAGGAACTCCCTGGGTAAAGGTCACTTCTGCAATGAAATTGGTATAACGGCTGAAGTAATAATATGCATCAAGATAGAGTCTGTTACCAATCAGTGTTTTGTATCCAATTTCGTAGGAACTGATCTTCTCAGGCTGGAACTCGTTGAAACGGAATGGTTGCAGAGCTGCAGTAGCCGCCGCAATGCTCCCACCTCCAGCAAGAATTGCACGTCCAGCGGCAACACTTTCAGCCGTGTAGACCGTATTGGTTTCGAAGTTGTAGCGATCAACTAACGCTGGGTTACTACCGATCAAACGACGAGAAACCACATCCAAGTCAATGAACTGATCTTGAGTGGATGGAATTCGAAAACCCGTTTGGTAGGAAAACCGGAAGTTGTGATCTTCTGCCACTGTAAAGACTGCAGAAGCTCGTGGTGAGAACTGGCCTTTAAAGTATTCATTCTTGTCATAACGCAACGCAGTAGATAACGAAAGTTTTCCGTCTAAGAGACTCTTTCCTAATTGAACATAAGTTCCCCACTCATCGATATCATACTCTTCTCCGTTATCCTGAAGGGCGAATAGTGTTCCCTCAGAGTTCAAGGAATAGCGGCGAAGATTCGCCCCCATAATTACTTCAAGCTTAGAAGGGTCAATCAGATTACTCAAGTTGTAAAGCCCTTCAAAGTGAAAGAGATCAGATTTATCAAGAAACTTTGCACCCCCTTGTGAGATCGGAATTCCACGAAGACGGTTATACAGTTCCATAAATTCTGGACTTTTTGCCGCAGGCTGTAGTTCGTCTGCGTATACGCGAGCAGCAGCGTGAGCCTGTTCAACTGTTGCCCCATTCACACGTGCACCAGCAAACGCAGTCAGATAGGGTGATAGGTATGTTTGCTGATTGATCAAGGAAGCCACAGTATTAGCTGCGTAGGTGTCACCCGAGTTTTCCTGAGTCGTGTAGGCACGGAGGAAGAAATTTGGATTACGTAGTTCCAACTTAGCCGTCCAAATGTTAAAATCATCCAATACGAAACGGTCATTTGCAGTATAAACTGTGCTGCCATAACCCGTATTGAATTGTCCGATTAACTCGAGATAATCATTGAGTCGATAATGGAGAGCTGTTCCTAGCTTGATACTCTCGGTTGTATTATCCACAAAATCGACCTCACGATAGCCCTTTGGAGTGAAGGCTCCTGCTAATCCATCTGGCAGCAGTGAGCGAATTCCAGCCAGCGATGTATTCCCGGAGGCAATTCCGATGTCAGCAATCATACCGACAGTGATCAAGAAATCGCCATAGGTATTTAAACCATCATAAATACGTGGAAGTACCGCATCTTCACGAGAGGTAGCTCCACGCTCTAGCAGGCTACTTTGGTCGCGATAATCTTCGCCAACAAAATCTTGTGCTGTGAGATAGGAGCCTGTTAATTTGATTGCAAAACGATCGTTGAACGCCTTTGCATAGCGGAATTCATATTTCTCATAAAGAGATGGATCCTCATAATCGCTGTCAAGATGGTTGACGCCATCCTGTAGCGTGAAAGAGAGTCCCTGATAATCAAAAGGACTCTTGGAATTCAATAGGAGGATTCCGTTGATCGCATTTGGACCATACAAAGCAGATGCCGCACCTGGAATCAATTCCGCAGTTTCAAGATCGAGATCGGTGATCCCAACGATGTTTCCAACGGAGAAATTCAAACCAGGAGCCTGATTATCAATCCCATCAATCAATTGGACGAAACGGGTATTTCCGTTCGCATTAAATCCGCGAGTGTTTACTGAGCGGAAGGTAAGCGATTGTGTACTGAAATCAACCCCTTTAAGATTTGAAAGGGCTTCATAGAAACTTGTAGAGGCCGTTTCACGAATAGTCAGGAGATCCATCTTTTCAATGGCAACCGGTGCCTGTAAGATGCTTTGCTCTACGCGAGAAGCCGAAACTACCACATCAGATCCAAAAATCGTCTGGGTTTCCATTTCAATCACCAGATCCGAAACCACTGGATCTGAAATCACAACCTCCTGTGTCTGAAAACCAATGATTGAGATAATCAAGGTTACTGGTGGGTTATCGCGTAACTCTAAACGAAATTCTCCATTTGCGTTTGTAGAGGTTCCTATCACCTTCCCTTTTACCATAATATTCACACCAACTAACGTCTCTCCGGATTCTGCGTCAACAACTCGACCAGAAACGGTAGTGGCTTCTTGAGACATACCTATGTCATTCACAAGCGTTACGCTGCTTGCGAATGCAGGGGAACCTGTAAAGGTCGCCACAATCAACAGAGCAAGGAATACCATCAGAATGGTCAAAAGCTCATTCTGAATTCGTCTTTTTGAAAAGTTCATACGAGATCAGGTTTAATTTGTGTGGTGAGAATCTTGGATAAGATGACTGGTTTTCAGATGAAAAAATCCAGGTTGGCTTCAACAGATTGAGTAGAGAAATGCATGCTTGAGTGTCTGTGTTGAGAGCGAGTGATTGTAATGCATCAGGTAATGTTAAGAAATCATTGCGTAAATAAACATAGCTTTTACGAAATAAACAAGCGCTTCCATAGGCTTATCCCTAACATAAACATGGGGATCAACCCCAATAATTTAAGAGTTCTTCCTTTATCGACTTAATTTCTGCAAGATGAGAGGCTCCAAATACGGCCAGAGATTTTCAGCGATAATTTCATGTCCTTCTTCGGTAGGATGAATTCCATCGGCCTGATTAAGTTCACCAATACCGCCAACCTCATCCAGAATAAATGGCATCAGCGATACCCCGGTCGCCTCAGCCAAACGAGCATAGATTTTCCGAAATTCAGAGGTGTAATTAGGCCCCATATTTGGTGGAGCCTCCATGCCGGTAAGCAGAATCAGGGTGGTTGGCGATTCTTTTTGCACCTGAGTGATGATACTTTTTAAATTCTCATACGTTGCTGTCGGTAAAACCCCCCTTAGTGCATCATTTCCGCCAAGTTCTAAGACAAAAATGTCTATTGGACGTCTCAGAATCCACCCTACTCTGGCTCGCCCTCCTGCACTTGTTTCACCACTAAGTCCTGCATTCACTACGTCGACGGGAAACTTTAGGGAGTCTGCTTTTTTTTGGATCAGCGCCGGGAAAGCATTTTTCTGATCCAGACCATATCCTGCCGTAATGGAATCTCCAAATATCACAATGGTTACAGGTTCTTCCACATTTTTACCATCGGAACTAGAAACCACTGGGTAACTTTTCGCTTGGACCATTGTAAACACCATCACCATCAAAAACGTATGTAGCATTGAATTTTCTTGATTTAGAAGATCAGATACCCCTAGAACGGGTGATTCGCATAAAAGATTCTCTTTGCAATGAACGTAAAATCCTTGTTTTGCCGTTTCAAGGATAGTAAATCATCAAACAAAATATAAGACAAGAAGACTCGACTCGTCTATGAATCAGCACCCGATTATACCTTTACTTGAAGTAGACCAGCTTACGAAGACTTATCGATCCGGAAGCCGGGAGCTTCAAGTGCTCAAAGGCATTTCCTTTTCCATTGAATCCGGAAGTACGACTGCGATTGTAGGACCTTCTGGAAGTGGTAAAACCACACTTCTTGGCCTGCTTGCTGGATTAGACAGACCCACTACAGGCCGCGTTACTATTGACGGGCAGCGTTTGACCGATAAGAGTGAGGATCAACTGGCCGATATCCGGAACCACCTCATTGGGTTTGTTTTTCAAAGCTTTCAACTAATTCCAACGCTTACTGCTTTGGAGAATGTGATGGTTCCGCTGGAATTGCGAGGAGAACGCACGGAAGAAGTGGAGCAAAGAGCGCTCGAATTGCTACATCGTGTTGGCTTAGGTAACCGTACGGATCACTATCCCACCCAATTATCTGGTGGAGAGCAACAACGCGTCGGGATTGCACGTGGGTTTATTCACCAACCCAAAATCCTGTTTGCGGATGAACCGACGGGAAA
>JAURMN010000030.1 GCA_030830725.1 Balneolales bacterium
ATGCGAGGGGACCAAATCTTGATTGATTACCTTACAAATCCCCATCGGGGTATTGTAACTACCCGGAGTGGTGCAAACGGAGAAACGCTCTTCGAGGAGGGTAGAAACCATAAATTTGGTACTGGTTTTGCCATAACTTCCGGTTAATGCGATCACGCTCAGGTCTGGAGCGGAAGCCAGTTTGTTCATGGCCTGCTTTTTAAAGCCATTTTGAATTCGATTTTCGATGGGAAGCACAAGAATGCTGGCGAACAGGAGAGCTCCGGGCACCAAGAGATCACTCACCAGAAGCGTGAAAAAAAGAAAATAGGGATCTGCAATAAGAGCAGGACCTCCAGTGTACCGCAGAGAGAAGCCCAGAATCGGAATTTCCTTAAAAAATGAGATCACTGCGCCTTGAATCAAAAAGAGGGCCACCAACACCCCCGCGATTCCCGCCAGACGCCAAGCTCTTGGGGTCATGACCAAGGGTTTCTTTTCGGCTTTATTACGATAACGACGTGCACTTCCAAACCAGAAGAAAACAAAGAGACTTAAGAGTAATGCGGCCGCAGTGTGGGTAAGGCCCGGAGATAAAAAAAAGAGTAAAACCAGCAGCACCAAACCAAAATAAAGATGTTCAGGGGTGAGTACTTTGGCGGTGAGATTTTCCTTTTGCCAATGAGCGATTTCAGCGGGCTTATAGCCGTTTTGTTGACACATTTGCAAGTGGTACCGAAACCGAAACAGAAGATGGCGGACTCCCAGCAGGAAGGCGACAATAAGAAGGATATCGATTAAATAGAGATACACCGGTGCAAAACCATTTAGAGTTCCGATTGATTCAAAAAGGTACACTTTATTTGGCGGTAAAGGGAATAGCCGTCTGGAAAAAAGCAGGACACTGAGAGATAGATTCTCTATCTTTTCATGTTGAGAGAATATGAATTAACGGAATCAGAGATTTTATGAAATTAATTATCCCTATGGCGGGTCGCGGAACCCGTGTTCGTCCCCATTCCCACACAACTCCCAAACCACTACTTCCCGTGGCCGGAACCATGATTGTTGAACGGATTGTGGAGACATTTTCGAGAACATTGGACCGAGAAATTAAGGATATCGTGTACATTCTTGGCCCTGATTTTGGACGGGAAATCCGCGAAGCACTGGAAGAGATGAGCCATCGCCACAACACAAAAGCTATTTTTAAAGTACAAGAACGCGCACTTGGAACAGCACACGCCGTGGCCTGTGCTGAGGAGCAGCTTTCGGGAGAGGTCATTATTGTGTTTGCGGATACGCTTTTCGATACGGCCGATAAAGTGTCAGTGGACGATGCGGACAGCGTGATCTGGCTTAAAGAAGTAGAAGATCCATCCCGATTTGGTGTGGCTGTACATCAAGGGGAAACGATCACGGAATTTGTTGAAAAACCAAGCGAACCCATCTCCAACCAGGCGATCATCGGTGTCTATTACTTCAAAGAAGGCGCTGCGCTTGCGGAGGAAATTGACTACTTGATTGAGCACAATGTGACGGGGCATGGAAATGAGTATCAACTTACGGACGCTCTGGACCGGTTACTTCAAAAAGGGAAGCTCTTTAAAAAAGCAACGGTAGATGAGTGGCTGGATTGCGGAACACTTCCCGCCTGGCTGGAAACCACATTTGTGATCCTTCAAAAAGAGCATGGTGCAAAGCAAGCGGCCCCATCTGCCTATCCTGGGTCTACCTTTCATCCGCCTGTTTATCTAGGCGAAGGGGTTGAGATCTCGAATAGTGAAATTGGACCCTTTGTGAGTATTGAGAAAGGCGGTAAGATTGAAAATAGTAAGCTTTCCCGCTCCATTTTGAGGGAAAAAGCAGTCATACGCTATTCTGAGTTGACGGAATCCACAATCGGGGCATCTGCGAAAGTTCGTAATATGAAGGGTAAAGTGCATATCGGGGATCATTCTGAAGTGGAGGGATAATTGGGGACTCCAGTTCGACTTTCCGACATTCTCCTGTTCCCACCTTCATCATCCTCGTCTCGCTACGATCGACTCTCATCATTGAGAAGATATTTAAGGCCTTAACTTTTCTATCCTGAATCATGTCCACTGAAACCCTGATCCTGAAGATTCCGGAGAACCATCTGCATATTGCCCGTACGGTTGGCGAGGTTGCAGACCGTCTCGACCAGCCCGTATGGGTGGTTGGGGGGTATGTTCGGGATCTGTTGCTTCTGGAGGGTTCAGACCGAGAGCCCAAGCATGATTTAGATTTTGTCACGATTGGATCGGGTGAAGCATTGGCTCAAGAAGTGGCTCGTGAGCTCCATGTAAAGCAGATATCGGTCTTCAAAAAATTTGGTACGGCACATTTACGAAAAGGGAATTTCGATCTGGAATTTGTGGGAGCTCGAAAGGAGAGTTATCAACGGAACAGCCGAAAGCCGATTGTGGAAAATGGCACACTGGAAGAGGATCAGATGCGTCGTGATCTTACGATCAATGCCATGTCAATTTGTTTGAATCAGGCACATTTTGGAGAACTTCTCGATCCGTTTGGGGGACGAGAGGATTTGGCGAATCGACGGATTCGTACCCCTATCGATCCCCATACCACATTTAATGACGATCCACTTCGAATGATGCGGGCCATTCGATTTGCAGTACAATTGAATTTTGAGATTGTTCCGGAAACCCTCCAAGCGATACGGGACCAACATTCCCGGATCAAGATCGTGTCCATGGAGAGGGTTACGGAAGAATTAACCAAAATGATTCTTGCCGATCGCCCATCTCGGGCCTTCGCCCTGCTTTTCGAGACCGGGTTATTGAATGAATTTTTTCCAGAAATGGTCAAGCTCCACGGGGTAAAAGAAAAGGATGGGGTCCGGCACAAAGATAATTTTTGGCACACCTTAAAGGTCCTCGACAATGTGGCGGAGATGTCGCAGGATCTATGGCTTCGTTGGGCGGCGATTTTGCATGATATTGCCAAACCACCTACTCAACGATTTGTACCAGGTATCGGGTGGACCTTTCATGGCCATGAAGCGTTGGGCGCAAAATGGGTGCCGAACATTTTCCGCCGACTGGGTCTGCCTTTGGATGAGCGAATGCGCTATGTTCAGAAACTGGTTCGTCTTCATTTACGCCCCATTGCGCTTGCAGATGAAGGGGTTACAGACAGCGCCATTCGGCGATTGCTTTTTGAAGCGGGAGATGATGTGGATGATCTGATGAAACTTTGTCGGGCCGACATTACCTCCAAAAACGAGGTAAAAGTGAAGCGTTACCTCAAGAATTTTGATCTAGTTGAGGAAAAAATTGTCGAAGTTGAAGATAAAGACCGGATCCGAAACTGGAAGAATCCGGTAACCGGAGAGATGATCATGAAAGAACTGGGGATCGAGCCAGGACCCGCCATCGGTCAACTCAAAGAATTAGTTAAAGAAGCTATTTTGGAAGGAATTATTCCCAATAATGAAGAAAAAGCCAGAGAATTTATGCTCCTCGAGGCCAAAAAATTAGGGATTGGACGGGACGAACCCTGATAACATGCTTGATCATCCGTCGAAAATATCAACCCAATCACCATCCAAATCCCTCACCTCGTCGCCACCCAAAGAACCCAATCCGATGTCAACCCAAGTCCCCACTCAGGCTTCAACACGATGCTTTGCCAAGATCAATCTCGGTCTTCATGTCCTAGAACGCCACGATAATGGGTATCATCGCATCGAAACCGGGTATTGTTTTATAGAGTGGGCAGATCGGCTGTCTGCTATGGTTTCAGATCGGATTCATCTTGAAATCACTGGATCGAATCCAACCGACCACATTCCCACGGATGAACGCAATCTGGTATTGAAAGCATGCAGGGCATTTGAGAAAAAAATTGGCCTTAAGCGTGTATATGAGTTTCGACTCGAAAAAGAGATTCCCTCCGGTGCAGGGTTGGGAGGAGGGTCTGCGAATGCAGCAGCGACTTTACGATTGCTAAACGTACTCGAACAAACCTCTCTATCCACGGAGGAGTTGATTGAGATCAGCCGACCCATTGGCTCGGATATTGGGCTTTTTTTACGTGCAAAACCCGGTATTGCCACAGGACTTGGGGTGGATACCGAAGCATTGGATATTCAGCCCGACGCATGG
>JAURMN010000031.1 GCA_030830725.1 Balneolales bacterium
AATTTCTTGTGTAAATCTCAGGATCAGTTCATCTGTTAACGAGCTTTTTCCTGCGCCACCTGTACCTGTTATGCCGATTACGGGAATCCCACTCATGCTCCCACCCTCAAAACGCTCCGTGTACCACCCCACATCGAAACCCTGCTCGGCGCCGCTAATCGCCCGTGCCAGCGCATTTTCAGGCTGCACATCCGTCGGCCGATCCAACATACAAGGATCAAAATCACACTGCTCCAAGATGAAATTGATCATCCCTTGTAGGCCCATTTTGGAACCATCTTCCACGCTAAAGATTCGACTTATTCCTGCCTCATGGAGCGCCTGGATCTCCTCGTCCACGATCACACCCCCTCCGCCGCCAAACACCTTGATATGCGGAGCGCCGTTCTCACGCAACAACTCCATCATGTATCTGAAATACTCCATGTGTCCACCTTGATAGGAGGAAATAGCGATTCCCTGGGCATCTTCTTGAATGGCACAACGGACAATTTCCCCCACGGACCGATTGTGCCCGAGATGGATCACCTCTGCACCGGAAGATTGTAGAATTCGGCGCATGATATTGATCGACGCATCATGACCGTCAAACAGCGATGCCGCCGTGACAATACGCACCTTATGCGTCGTTTTATATGGGCTCTGTTGGGTTTGCATTCAACTTGTTTAGCTCCTGACAACGTATTTCATGTAAGGTATTAAAAACAGGAACCTCAATCGAGAATTACTCCTGATATTTTTATACGCCCTTAGGAATTCGATTGAATCTTTAAAGATATTCCGACAAACCCAAAAAGACTTTGAACCTTTACTTCCCCTTTCGGATGTTCATAAGCCGACTAAATGGCCCTGAGTATGAGACAGGCTGCCCTTCAATAAACTCTGAGGCGTGTTTCACATCCTCAATGGAATAAATGGCTTTCGGATCAAACTCATAAATGAGACGGGTCAATTCTTGAATACGTTTTCGACGAACGATGATAAAGAGAATTTTCACTTCACCCTGGGTCCCCTCGGCATCCATCGCGGTGACTCTAAAATCATTCGACGCTAATTGCTGGATAAATACACTTGTATCATGCTGCGAGATAATCCGGCAGATTTGAACCCCCATTTTCAACTTGTGCTCGATCGTCATCCCGACAAACGTTCCAGCAGCAAAGCCCCCTGCAAAGGCAACATAATTCACCCAGTTATCTAAATTTTGGAAGACTTGTGCTACTACTGTTATCCAAATCAAAATCTCGACAAACCCAACGATTGTGGCTGTGGTACGAAGTCCTCTCGAAACAAACACGATCCGCAGTGTTCCTAGAGACACATCCAGAATACGGGCAAAAAAGATAAATACGGGAACCCAGGCTACGGGTAGAAATTCCATTAGCGTGTATTGAATTTCGAGTTGAATCTCGGCGAATACTGAAGGTGATTGGAATCAGTTTCAGTAATGCTTATGTAGTAAAGATACGGTTTCCTGAGTTGACAGCGTATGAATTTTCACCCAAATTTCACCCCTTGACCCCGTAGAATTACTGTAGGTGAATCTTGCTGATCTACGGATTTACCCCGCCCACTCCGGTAATACGCCCACCTCAACGCCAAAGACCCAGGCGATAACCGTGTAAGAAGCCAATGTAATGATGCCTATGAATAAAATATTAAGCCAAAATCCGGCTTTCGACATCTGCGGGATCGTGATTTTTCCAATGCCATAAACAATGGCATTCGGTGGAGTCGCAACTGGTAACATAAAGGCACAACTTGCCGCTATCACAGCTGGCACTGCAAGTAGTAGCGGATTCTCTCCTATTCCATAGGCCAATGAGACCAAAATAGGTAAAAAAGCAGCTGTTGATGCAGTGTTACTGGTGAGCTCCGTAAGAAATATCATCATGGTTGTGACAATGACAACAAGTAATAATACTGGCCAGCCTTGTAGAACGCTCAGTGAATCTCCAATCCAGACTGCCAAACCTGTAGAGCTAATTGCCGAGGCCATACTCAATCCGCCTCCAAACAGGATAAGCACACCCCAAGGCATTTTTTTGGTGTCTTCCCATGTTAATAAAAAGGGTTGATCTTCATCGCTTGATGGCATCATAAAAAGAAGAAGGGCTGCAATAATGGCGATTCCGGCATCTGACATTCCTGGGATTTTTTCATCCAAAAGCGGTCGAAATATCCAAAGCAGGGCGGTGAGTAAAAAGATGATTCCGACTCGTATTTCCTGAGTGCTCATGGACCCCATTTTAGCTAATTCGGTTTCGATGAAAGCATGACCTCCTTTTAGTTCAGGCATATGGATTGGGTAAATTACCCTGGTGAGGAGCAAAAACATCAGGGGAAGAGAAACGAGTAATACAGGTACTCCGACTAACATCCAGTCGAGGAAGGAGATTTCCACTCCATAATTTTCCTGAAAAAATGCAGCTAAAAACGCATTGGGCGGCGTCCCAATCAGAGTGCCGATTCCGCCAATATTACACCCATATGCGATACTGAGGATGAGAACGATCTCAAAATTTTTACGCTCATTTGGGTCTGTATTTTCAGCTAATTCAAAAACTGACATCGCAATAGGCAGCATCATAATTGCAGTAGCCGTGTTACTCACAAACATACTCAAAGAGGCGGAAGCAATTGTGAATCCTAATATGATAGAGGTTGGCTTAACCCCCGATTTACTCACAATTGTAAGAGCAATTCGTCGATGAAGTTTCCACCTTTCCATACCCAAAGCCAAGAAAAATCCCCCCATAAACAGATAAATAATCGGATTGGCATAGGGCGTGGTGGCGTCGGCTATACTTGTCACTCCCAACATGGGAAAGAAGACAATGGGTACTAAAGCCGTAGCATAGATGGGAATCGCCTCCGTAATCCACCAGATCCCCATCATCAAGGTTACAGCCGCAGTATACCAGGCTTTTTGAGACAAGCCCTCTGGCTCAGGCAACCAAGCCATCAAAGCAAAGACAAGGATACCAAGAAGCAGCCCTGAGTGTTTTTGTAAATCTGACATGGGATTGTGATGGTTCGAATTATGTTGATTCTACTGAAAAAGAAAGTGAATTGGAGTTAACTCACCAATCAATCTTCAGTTAATTTACCCTTTACTTGGATTAATCTTCTATCCAGTAATTCAAATAGGGAACCTGATAAATACTGGTCCAGCCAAAGATTCGAAGTCCGTTTGCTATTTGCCAAATGGGTGGACGTCGTGCCCCTGGTGTTTTGGGAAACTCACTCACAGATTCCAATGCGTCTGCATATTCTCGCTGTGTAGCAAGTGGGAATGAAGATGCTGGAATTTCACCTGTTTTGAGATAACGTGCTCTAAAAACAGCCGCATCTAGCAAACTTTGCTCCCCACTTTGCTCGTACCCGAGTAACAAACTACTAATCGATGATAGATAGGACTCCATATCGTGATTGAGTGGAGGGAGGTCACGCAGACGACGAGCATTATCCAAAATGGAGGTACGAATGGCTGGATTTTCGGTCATCTGCAACACTTTGCGAAGGCCATTCGCAACATAGATCTGGCTATATCCATATCGATCGATGACAATGGAACCGCCTTGGTCAGGAGAGTATTGGAGTTCCCGCAGAATGTGAATACGATCTTCGAGCTCCTGCTGATACACCGGATCTTTGGTAGCGTCGACAACCTCCGCCAGATTCCAAATGGATAGATAGAGACGACGACCACGGAGTCCGTGTTCACCAAATGGCCTACGCACATAATAGTCTGCCGTTAATCGAGCAACATCTAAGCCGCGTAAATTGGCGTCCATATAATAGGAGGTAACCCAGCCAGCTACCCACACGTGGGCGCTTAACAGAGCAGTAAAATGTTGCTCTGCGTGACGTCTTCCCATTCCAATGTAGGGTGATCCCTTCGGCATTGCCTGCCATTCAAATGCATGAACGGATTCGTTAGTGTCTCCAAAATAAACAGGATCCTTTGGCCAATGAACATTATCTA
>JAURMN010000032.1 GCA_030830725.1 Balneolales bacterium
ATGCGTCAACCTTTGGAAGATGGTGTAATTATGGTCTCCAGGTCACTACAGAAGTTAAAATATCCCTCTCTGATTATGTTGGTGGCAAGTATGAATCCATCTCCAGATGGGGACTGGCCCGACCCTGATTTGCGAGATGTGACTCAAGAAAAAAAGATGAGAAACTATTTTGGCAGAATCAGCGGCCCCCTCTGGGATCGGATTGACTTGCATGTACCTGTTCAGAAAGTGGAGATAGCCGAGCTTAGTAAGCAGGAATCATCTGTAACTTCAGAGCAAATCAGACTCCGAGTTAAAAAAGCGAGATCCTGGCAACAAAAACGCTATAAAGGGTCAAAGATCTATGCAAACTCAATGCTTTCAACCCGGCAATTACGATCGGTTTGTGAACCTACTGCTGAGGCGCTAGCCTTGTTGCGAACTGGAATGAAATCGATGAACCTTTCCGCTCGTGCTTATGAACGGATCTTGAAAGTTGCCTTAACCATTTATGATCTGGAGGCGATTGAAACAATCGAGACGATCGAAGCAGGTGAAAAGATCAAAATGGAAAAAATGGGTGAGAGCGAAAGGGTGAGTCCTTCAATTGAGAGAATTCAACTTCAACCCCATCATATTGCAGAGGCAATGCAATACCGCATGATGGATCGAGGTCGTGGTGTGAATTAGAATTAAGGATTAGAAAAAGAGATATAATAATTCTAAATTCAGATTACCATCAATTTGGAAAAGGTCAAATAATTATATTAATATAAAAACTATATATGTTAAAATATAATATATTATTTATATTATTGATAATCATATCCGCTTGTTCTTCTAATAGTTTATCCGATGAAATACTGGGAGAGAATGGTGAAGTCGTTATCCATTATCCTCTTGAAATGTTGAATACATATTCCACAATTAACAAGACTACATCGTGGTATAGAACGAATCAATCATTTACTGAACTTTATAATGTTCATGGGGGTAAATATTGGGGATTTGAATTAATCAATGGAGTTTTTTATCCATTCATCCCTGGAACTTGGTCAGAGAATAAAACTCCATTTTATTGGTGGAATGATCTTGGAGGTTATTTATTCACGGATCTAACAGGGGATGGTAAAAAAGATTTATGGGCTTATTATCTCAAAGCTCCATGGCCTACTAATGCAAAAGGTCTTCATTTATTCGTGGATAACTACAAAAACAATGAAGATTATGATCTCCAGATGGGCTTAACACAAGTTCGTAAACAAGTTCTAAGTGATTTTGATAATGATTCAAAATCAGAAATCATGTTGTTTTCATCTGGACATGACGCTCCTCCATTTCCGGGTGATTCTCTGGCCTATTTTAATGTGACGAATAAATCCTACACATATTTATCGGATGATATTGGATATTTTCATGGCGGGGCTACAGGGGACATCAATCTCGATGGCTATGAAGATATCGTTGCGTATTCAGGTGGTAGTGCTGTAATTCCAGTTCATCCGGTTCATTACAGAAATAACATGGGGAATGGATTTATTTTGGACAATGATATTTTTAAAAATTTTAGTCGCGATGATAACTACTACACCGTTGAATTATTTGATATCAATAATGATGGTTGGCTAGATCTTTTTTTAGGTACCCGTGGGAAGCTCATTATTATCCCAAATGAAAATGGGGTACTGGACAGAGAAAAAGGTGTAAATATTCAACCAGACGAGAGCTTAGAAGTCCTTGATATTGATTTTTTTGACTTCGATAAAGATGGTGACTACGAAATTCTCGTCATGAACAATAAGTCTTTCTATTCTGGCTATTCGTTAAAGCTGTACGATTATGAATCAGATAATGCGAGGAATATTACGGCTGATTATTTTGATTCGACCGAATACGATGGGCCTAATTCATGGATAAAGTGGATTCACATTTTTGATTTTGACAAGGATGGAAATTTAGACATCGTCGCAGATGGGCTTTTTGGCAACTTATATGGAACTAGAGGGGAAAAACAGATTTACTGGAAGAACTCTGGCAAACGATTTACTCACCTGGCTCTTTAAATGGTAGTGTCATTTATAATCTGTCCAGTAGACGATTTGGTGTCACCGTGATCAATAGACCGATCAGAGCCCAGCGCCGGGGTACGAAAGCCCGTGTTTTTTTCGCTTCGATGGCTTCCAGCATCCGTACGGCAGCATAGTCTGCCGGAACCAGCCAGAACATTCCTTTTTTGCCTTCCGTCATCTCGCTTTCCACAAATCCGGGCCGAATGTCAGTTACCGTGATCGAAGCCTTGGACCATCTGGCTCGTTGGCGAAGGCCTTGCAGATAATTGGAGACAAACGCTTTTGATGCGCAGTAGGCAGTGGAAGCGCGATATCCAAACATCCCTGCGACAGAGGAAATCCCAACCAATTGGCCCGATCCTCTTTCTTCGAAATAACTGAAAAAACGATTTGCCGTTTGCATAAAACCGGAAACATTGACGTCGATTACCCATTGCTCTGTTTCAGGGCTGAATTCCCCTTGAAAATTGGAAACGCCAGAGTTGAGCACGGCAACATCCACGCCTCCAACCTCTTGAATGAGCTGCTCAATGATACTCCAGGCTTTTTCAGGTTCGGTCACGTCCAACTGTCCAATCCGCGCCGCGTCTCCAAATTCTTCCTTTAATACTTGCAAACGTTCAATACGTCTTCCAGTGAGCAGGACTGTATATCCTCGAGAAATCGCATGCCTAGCCAGAGCTTCTCCAAGACCTGATGTGGCACCGGTAATAATCATTACAGGCATGTCAGAGGATTTTTGTGAAAAGGAAGACGAACCGGATCAGAAGAGGAATAAGAAACCGATTCCAAGCCTAAATCAGGAGTCGGATCGCACAGTTACTTTTTCGGTTTCCTCTTCGATTCTGTCACCTAGGCGATTACTCAAATAAGCATACCCTCCAAAAAGTGCTGCAGCAAAGAATAAATCACCGGCCAGACTATTTTGAAGGAAGGCCAAGCCGGCAACATAACACGCCACCAATCCGGATAGAGTCTGAGGATAGAAGGTACTTCCGAGCCACACACCAAAATTGCTTAGCAAGAAAAATATCACAGAAGAAGATAAAGATGCACCGATTACTCGTCGAGCATTGATCTTTTTGAACACACCTAGTCCAATTAAAGAGGTAAGGATCATACCGCTATACATCCAAATATAGCCAGGTGTAAACCAGACAAATCCTTCATAATACATGGAATAAACCATGTTGTTCAAGAAGAGATCGCTCATCCAAAATGCTACCAATGGAAGGAGTAATGCCACCCATTTTCTGGAAATGGATGCAGCTCCAAACAGAGCCATAGCCCCTAGAGGTGTAAAATTAACCGGATGTGGTAGAATTCTGGCGAGAGCGGCAATAAGCACAAATCCTACAGCCCATTTAAGGGAAAGGGATTGCTTGCGGGAGTGAAAATCGATAGTTCTTGATAGAAGATCTGACAAATAGTGCATGCTCTCGGTGGAATATTAAGGTTGATAAGGTCAAACGATCAGGAATTCAATGCACTGTTTAAATATCACTTCGTTCCATCTATGCTAAAGTTTTGCATGCAAATAAGGGTATGCAAACGGGCAAAAAATTCCATCATATCAGTGCTAAATATACAAAGGAACCTTGATGCAGAAAAAGATAAAAAAGGGCACCTCCGTTCAAGGCAAGCGCCCCACCATCAAACATACCAGGCAAAGCCTGGTACCACACTCAAATAGATGATTAAACTTACTTTGTATTAAGCTCGAGGTTCAGATCAATAGTCACCTCATCGCCAACGACTGCAGTTGCTGCCCAATCACCCGTTCCTACACCGTAGTCGTTACGGTTGATTTTCAGATCTGAGGTGATCCCGGCAACTTTAGTCCCTTCTCTAAACGGATGGCTCATCACTCCAAGGAGTGTAAAGGGTAATTCGATCGATTTGGTCACATCACGAATTGTAAGCTCTCCAACAGCGATAAAATCATTACCACCGGCGCTTTTGATCTCAGAGCTGGTGAAGCGAATTGTACCCCATTGCTCAGCATTGAAGAAATCCTTGGAAAGGAGGTGGCCATCACGTCTTTCGTTGGCGGTATTTATGCTATTCACATCAATCGTTACGTTGATGGAGCTGTTTTCTAGATTGTCCGGACTGAAATATACGATTGCATCGTATGAGTCAAACGATCCGGGTACCGGTGTAAAAAAGTGGCGGATTTCAAATCCGATTTTAGAGTGGCTGGCGTCGATGACCCACTCGGTTGCATTATTCACAGAAGACGGTGTAAATGCGGCTGCAAATAGGAAGGCACCCATTAAGGCGGATAAAGTGCCAATTCTTCTTCTTAACATGTTTTTCTTGTTTTTAAATGATCATGGATATTGTTTACAAAT
>JAURMN010000033.1 GCA_030830725.1 Balneolales bacterium
ATAAATCAAACGATTAGAGTAGAATACACGAACCGAATCTAGTTTCAGACCACGCAATAACCGCTTCTATGCAATCAATCAAAGTCACAATCCTAGGCAAAGACTATCCACTGCGTGTGGAAGAGGATCAGGTAGAGGCCATGCAAGATATTGCCGGATATGTAGATCAGTTAATCAGGGAATACCGGTCACACCTCAAGAATCAGTCGGAAACCACTGCGATTGTATTGTCTTGTCTGCGGATTGCAGAAGAGTTGCATCAGACACGATTATTACTTACGAAAGCCATAGAAGATCATGAACGTCAACAAGAGAATAATACGGATGTAGGGGTAACTGAGGAAGATAAATCCGAATTTGAAAACGAACTCTTTTTACGAGTAAATAAACGGATAGAGTCAGTTATTGAACTGGCTCAAAAAACAGTGAAATAATCCCTTCTATCAAGCCTTTTCCGATATAAAAAGTGAAAATAGCCATCAGTCCGTACTCCTGAAAAAAGAGAATAATCAATAAGTAGCCTACGAATAGTAAGAGTTTTACTCGATGATCACGTATCGAGTCCCGATCCAGTTTAGGAAGTTTATCAAACGGAATCGTGCTCACCATTAAAAAAGAAAGAAGTACAATCATGGGAATAAAGACGGTACTAACACCCCTTTCGAAAACATCAAAGATCTCTTTTTGATCCATAAATGTGAGCACAAAAGAGCAGATCATAATGGCTTGTGCCGGAATTGGCAGCCCTCTGAATCGATCCAGTGCTACTTCTTTATTATCAACATTATATCGAGCGAGTCGAACCGCACCACAAAGTGCAGGAAGTGCTGCAAGAATAACACCCGTGATTTGAAGTTCCTGAAAAACATATTGCCAGGCTAAGAATCCGGGAGCTACGCCAAATGAGACGACATCGCTAATCGAATCGAGTTCAAGCCCAAACTCGCTTGTTGCATTTGCCAAACGAGCCATTACCCCGTCCAAAGCATCGAACATTGCGGCCAAAACGATCAAAAATGCCGCCAATTTCAAATTACCTTGGGAGGCCAGTATCAGTGAAACAAAACCACTGAACAGATTCATCAGAGTAAAAAAACTGGGTACGGCAATTCGGGGAATTCCTCTTCTGGATCGATGAGATTCAGAAGAAGAACTTTCAGATCCCTTTCGACCTCCAAATCGCTTCAAACGCAATTTCTGCGTCTGCTGAATCGGGTATTTCAAGCGGATGGCCATTCGGCAATCTCACTCGTTGCGGCCTTGACGGTATCTCCTATGTTGACCAAAATGGTGGATCCTTGAGGAACTACAACATCCATACGAGAACCAAATTTCATGATCCCAAAACGCTGTCCAGCGTCTACCTTATCCCCTTCTTGTAGATCATAAGAAATACGCCTTGCCAAAAAACCGGTAATCTGTCGGAAAAGTAATTTATATCCGTTTGGATGTAAGAGACCGAAATTAGCTCTCTCATTGAGTTCAGATGCTTCTTTCTCCCAAGCCATTAGCGAGACTCCTGGAACATACTGCACAAATTTTACCTCTCCAGAAACCGGAACCCGATTCACATGCACATTCAATGGGGATAAAAAAATGGAGATTTGAATCGCCTTCTCCTTCAAATAGAGTGGCTCGTCAATCGTTTCGATTTGTACAACCTTACCGTCCGCAGGAGAGTAAATACGATTTAACTCATCAGGACACTCCCGTTCCGGATCACGGAAAAAGAAAAAAACCAGTGCAAACATGGAGATCAGGATTATTCCCATGATCCAGCTCAGCCATGTAATACCCAATAATAGTACGAGAAATTGAAGTACAAGTACCGCCAAAAAGACTACACCAATGGTTCCCCAGCCTTCTGATGCAATTTTCATCCTGTAATAGCTCTTAGTATATCATTGAATGTAATTAAAACGAATAGACTGATTAAGATAAAAAAACCAATTTGTTGTAAGGTCATACGGGTTTTTATAGAGGGCTCACGACGTGTGATTCCTTCATAGATCAAAAAAACAAAATGTCCACCATCAAGACCGGGAATCGGGAGCATATTCATGATAGCCAGAGTAATACTCAAAAAAGCCGTGATACTCCAGAATCCTTGAAACCCTGCCGATTCGGTAGCTTGACGAGTAAGAGAGGCGATTGCTACCGGACCACCCAGATTTTCACGAACAGAAATGGATCCGCTGAATAGCTTACCCAGGCCACCAATGATGCCATTGAAGGTTTCTGAGGTTCCTGTAACACCCTGCTTCAATGCCCCTGGTAAAGAGAATTCAACTTGTTCTACCGCCAAAAAATCACCTATTGCCGGAAAGTTAACCCCGATTTGACCGGTTTCTGGATTCTTTTGAAGGGTAAACGAAAGGCTTTCATTGCCTCTGAGTATGGACAATTCAATGGGACCGTCACTTTCGCGGATACGCTGTGAAAAATCTAACCAATATTCCACTGGCTCATCATTCATTGCAACAACAATATCCCCTGGCTGTACACCGGCGATCTGAGCCGGTGTACCCTCTGCTACACCACCAATCCAAGATGGAATTGCCTGAGAAATATCAATGAATCCTTGCTCTCCAATGCGATCAAGAAAATCAGATGAAGCTACAATATCGATCACTTGACCTTCACGTTCGACCTGATAGGTAAGAGAGGATGCCGTCATGGCTGCAGGAGTAAACAGATCTGAAAAATTGTCAACTCTGTCTCCATTGACCCCAAGGATTCGATCATTTGTCCGGAATCCCATTTCAAAAGCGTATGAGGATTCATCAATATAGAGCCCCGAAATAGATTCTGTACGGACTACCGTTTCCCCATAGGAAAGAGCCATTCCAATATAAATAAGAACAGCAAGGATCATGTTAAACACTACTCCAGCCGTAATGACAACCATTCGCTGCCATACAGGTTTACTCCGATATTCCCATGGTTGAGGATCATTTTGGGCAAACTCGGTATCCATGGATTCATCCACCATTCCGGCAATTTTAACATACCCTCCAAGGGGTGTTGCACCGATGGAATATTCCGTCTCGCCAGCCTTAAACCCAACAATTTTAGGTGGAAACCCAATCGAAAACTTATCTACTCTCATATTGAAGAACTTTGCCGCTAAAAAGTGGCCGAGTTCATGGATAAACACAAGAATCAATAGTGCTGCTGCAAAAACAGCAATGGTAATTAAGATATCAGTAAACCATTCCATAAACGTGGGAAAATCCTCAGTGTAATAAAAGCTTGGAGGCAACTTCTCTTGCTTCTCTGTCGCACTCAATTAACGATTCGTAGGTTACTTGACCTTGCGGTTCATATTGCGTTAGGGTTTCAGCAATCAAGGACGGAATGTCAATATAACGAATTTCCCTATTCAAAAATTTGGCTACAGCTACCTCATTCGCTGCGTTTAAAATGGCCGGTTTGAATCCCCCTGCTTTGATCGATTGTACAGCCAGGTTTATGGCCGGAAAGCGCGCGTGATCGACAGGTTCAAATGTCATATCCATTTTGGAAGACCACTCAAGAACTGGATTAGGGTAATCAATTCGAGTTGGATAGGTCAGGGCATAGAGAATAGGGACTTTCATGTCCGGAGGACCCAATTGAGCTTTTGAAGACCCATCAGTAAACTCAATGACGGAGTGAATAATACTTTGCGGATGAATTACCGGTTCAATTCGTTCGACAGGTAAGTCATAAAGCCAATATGCTTCGATGATTTCCAGTCCTTTATTCATCATGGTGGCAGAATCAATCGTAATTTTAGAACCCATTGTCCAATTGGGGTGTTTTAATGCATCTTCTACCGTAACCCTCTCCATTTTTTCCTTTGAAAAGGTTCGGAATGGCCCTCCGCTGGCCGTAATGATAATTTTTTTGACAAACTCCATCGATTCTCCCACTAAGCATTGAAGCATGGCAGAATGTTCAGAGTCGACCGGTACAATCCTTTCGAGCAAGCCTTTTTCGCGGTTACAGATTAACTCTCCTCCTACAACCAAGGACTCCTTGTTGGCCAAAGCAACGCGTTTTCCGGCTTTTAGGGCATTCATTGTGGGTACAAATCCAGAAAATCCGACAAGTGCATTCAACACTAAATCTGAATGATACAGATCCTCTTCTTGAACCATGTTCTTACCACTCAGAATAACCGGCTTATACTGTAAGAGACTCTTTAGTTCATCGATTTTAGAGTCCTCGGCAAGGCCAAGAAACGAGGGCCTGAATTCATTGGCCTGTTTCGCCAATAACGCTGCATTCCCATTAGCCGTTAGCGCATGAATAGTAAATAAGTCCGGACGTTGACGAAGAATATCAAGAGCTTGAGATCCAATTGAACCGGTTGAACCAAAAAGAGTAAGAGATGGTTTAGTCACGAGAGTACATTAATAAAAGCGAGCTGCTAGTACAGTCGCCCGTTCAAATACAATGGAATGCGCCAGAACTGTGTCTTTTACAGTTGGTGCATATCCACCTGATAATAATAAGACGAGTGGAATATTCTGTTCACCGGCCCATCGAATCACCATTTCTTCTCTGGATTTTAAACCGTTAAGAGTTAATGCTAATCTCCCAAAATGATCTGTCTCAAGTGGATCGATCCCGGCAAGATAAAATACCAATTCCGGCGTGAACTCGGAGGTAATTTTTGAGAGAGCCAATTCTAATTCACGTAAATAGGATTGATCTTTGGTGCCATCTGCCAATGGTATATCAAGCGTAGAGGGTGGTTTAATAAACGGATAATTCCGCTCTCCATGCATTGAAAAGGTATAAACATCCGGATGATCACCCAAAATTGCCGCTGTACCATTTCCTTGATGAACATCGCAGTCTATAATCAGAATCTTATTAGCAAGACCCAATTGACGTATTTTGAGTGCCGCAATGGATACATCATTGTAAACGCAAAATCCCTCCCCATGAGATGGCATTGCATGATGGGTGCCTCCAGCAAGATTTCCTGAAATTCCATCTTCCAGAGCCATCTTGGCCGCATTAATTGTACCCTGTACGGCTAGTCTTGAGCGAATTCCTAAGCCCCTACTCCAAGGCAAACCCAGTCTTCTGATCTCTTTTTGGGAAAGGGATCCCGTCCATACTCCTCTTGAATAACGTGGAGTATGGACAAGCTCAAGATCTTCAAAAGGACAAAGCGAAGGTTCAATAATGCTCTCTTCTGTAACTATTTTCTGTGAAAGCAAGTAGTCACGCAGCCCTTCAAATTTTCGCATAGGGAAAATATGTGTCTCGGGTATGGGCGCGTAATACCCGCTGGAATAACTCACTCGCATACAGGTTCCGTCAAAGATATCATCGCAACCATGCGTCCGGATTGTTCTTTATCCCGTCTGTATGAGTGAAAAAGTAGAGAATCTCCAAACGAGCATCCCTGTGCTGTTTGGATCTGACTGGATAAAATACCTTCTGACTCAAGTTGATCTCTAACCACAGCTTGCAGGTCTACATGGGGTTTTTCCCGACTGCGATCTACCCGCTCAGAGGAAAATTGAGAAGCCACCTCTTCGCCAACCTCAAAATGTCGCAAAGAGATTCCAGGGCCTATCCAAACCTGAATGTGTTCTGGATAAGCGCCAAGTTGAATCATCGCTTTTATAGTGTTAGGTACAATTCCAGCCACCACACCTCTCCATCCTGCATGTGCAGCTCCAATAATCTGATGTTTTCCATCGGCAAATAAAACCGGGATACAATCGGCGACCTGAATAGTTAAAGCCAAACCCTTTTTTGTGGTTACCAATCCATCTGCCTGACCAATCAATCCTGAAGTGTTGGTTATTCGGACCTCCCCACTATGCACCTGCTCTAACCACGCTCTGTGGACGGTCCAACTTACCTGATTTTGAAGAAGATTCCAGGCATATTCTTTCGCATTTTGTGAGCTTTGGGTCTTCACCCCATAATCAAGCCCCAAAACCCCCTCATCCTGAATCAGAGATGGATTACGGTGAGTAAAAATGGCCTTTATCGAGGAACTAAACTCGAAGGACTGAAAATCAGGAGTGGGATCCACGTTTGGAATCAGTTCCTTTCGGCGTTTTTCGATCGAAAAGGTATGACCCGTCCAATAATGAAATGCGGTGTTTGCCTGGTGCAGCAGCATCGTCAACCCGTCAATGGTTTGAGCTCCGACCGACTCAGCCCGTTGTAAAAACAGGGTCTTTAACGGCCTGTATACCATATCAAAGCAGAGTTTTCCAGTCAATAACGCTGCTTGACTTTTTGAGATTGGAGACCCACCCGAGTGTGGCCACAGCCCAAGTGGTGTGCTATTGACAAATAATGTGGTGGCTGGGGCATAACTCTCCCAGTCTTCGTACGATATCAAATCGACATCCTCGAATGCTGAAAAAGCCTCTTTCTTGGAAAGATCTCGAGTGACAACAAGGATCTTCTTGAGCTTGAGTCTTCTTAACGCAAGTATCGCGGCCTTTGCAGCTCCTCCTGAACCAAACAATATTACTTGTCTATCCTCTAGTTCATTTTTCCAGATTGACAGAGCTTCAAGTACTCCATGAATGTCGGTGTTTGTCCCGATCCAGCGATCCCCTTTTCGATATAGCGTATTGATCGCACCACTTTCGACTGCTTCTGGTTCCATTTCAGAGACATATGAAGCGATTTTTTCTTTATATGGAATCGTAATATTAACGCCGAGCAGACTTCGATTTGAAATAAGTTCGGGAATTCGGACCATCTCTTCTGGTAAAACTTGTACCGCAAAATAGAGACCAGGAAGACCGACCTCGTGGAGTGAAGGTTGATGAATTTGAGGAGAAACCGAATGGGTTACCGGATTACCTAAAAGCAAGTAATGTGCTTCTTGAGGAGGATTTAGCAGGTAATCGGTTAGCGTCATCCAGATAGTTGTTGATTGGGGTCAGGCTCGAAATTAAAAAAAATGCGCGGCTTCAAAAAAAGCAGCGCATTTAGAAAAAATAAGGGGTGTTGAGATCACACCCTTAAAAGGGATCGTTAAGCAGAAATTTTGTCAGCTTCTTCTGCTTCCGTACCGGCTTCTTTGAATGTACCGGATTCTGCCAGATGCTTAAATTTGGCAAGATCTTTCGTTAACTGAGTTGGAACATCTTCAATGAACTTGGCAAGTGCACCTTCTGCGTCACCAAAAAACGTGCGATAATCCAACGAAAAATCAACCAGAGTTCTCTCCCCGTTATCGAGTGGAGTAAAACGGATCGTTCCTGTCTGATTAAGAGTACCATTAATGGTAATCCATGCAAAACGGGTATTTCTGAGATTGTCAATAATATTTGTGGTCCAGTGAAACTCCTCACTACCAATTGTTGTTCTGTACTCGAACGTCTGAGAGTTTATACGTTCAATCGTATCAATTTTTTGAAGAAACTTCGTGAAATGTACAGGATTGGAAAGGAGTTCGTAAACTTTGGAAAGTGGAAGATCCACTTCAATTCTTTCGTGCGCCATAGAACTAATTGGAAATTTTCAGCTTGGGTTGAAGGTACGTGCCGTAACACGTAAGCCATACACTACGTATACAGTACACTACGAGTGAGCTATGAAAAATAGGGAAAAAGGTCACCAAACTCAATTCACTTTTCGTTTTATTTTGAAGTTTTTTTCTACTCCTGCACTTATCACCCCGTTTTTCTCATGGATACTTGCTTTTGGAAGCCCTAATGTATCCGCTTTTGCTCAGTCTAAGCCATCCATTACCCTCTTGAATGAGGTTTCGATAGGAACTCAAGGTCTGGAATGGGCCAAATGGTCTCCTCGATTACGAACTTCGTTTCAGTCACCACTTGGCTCCTTCGATTTCAAAGTCCAATTCAGTCTGGCTGGACATTATACCTTTTTAGAGCAATCGGAACTTCAAGCCTTGAACGGGAACAGTGTTCGTGAAAGGTTCTCTTTGAAAGAGATCGCGATCCAACGATCCTGGTCACGAGTGGATCTGAAAGCCGGTTTACTCAATATGCAATGGGGTGTTTCGTCTGACGGACCCATATCGCAATTTTTTGGACGAGCAGATCTTTCTGATTTTAGTATAACGGAACAAGAAGACCTTCCTCTCGGACAATATGCACTTCAAAGTCGAATTTTTTTGGGTGTACACCGACTAGAATTAGTCTTATCCCCCCTGCCTAATCCTGCTCCACTTCCGGATCGAAATTCAAGATGGGACTTTATCTCAGAGGTGGACGAAGTTTCACTTGAATGGACTCCTAAAAGGCCCAGATGGACCCTAGAAGAAGCCCAATTAGCGATACGATTTGTGCATGGTTCTCAATCTCGTTGGACACTAGAATGGGTGGCGGGTCGCTGGACAGGCTCTTTTCCAACGTTTGGATTTGAAGGCAATCCAAACCTTCTACCCTTATTAATACAGACTCAGGGGCTGAATGTATCCGAGGTCGATACCCCGCTACCACCTTCGCCCGGCTTTACATTGAAAGAGGATTACAAACCAAAATGGATTTCCGGAATCTCCATGGAGTATGAATTTAAATCACCCTGGATTTTGAAAAGCGACCATTTGATCCGATTCAATCAGAAACATATCGAACTTCCTTTCGCGAGCTCGAGGGCTCTAGATGCTTTGCAAGATCCTTTATTAGCAGCTGAACTCTTTCCTCTTCTGATCGGTGAACCGGATTTTCATCTTTCAACAGGCGTAATGAGTCAGCATCATGTTTCCGCCGAGCGAGTCTGGGGGGATTGGACACTTATGGGATCCTTCTCATACACTTACTATTACGGTTTAAATGAGAACTCCCTTCGAAATCAATCCAGATCCACCCTTTTCTTCTCTACTCGGAATCTTACTTTTAGAGATCGTCTGCTCTTGCAAATCGGATCGCAGTGGAATTTGGATCCATTTGATTTTCAAGTTCATCCTTCCACGACCTGGCAAGCCCGTGATGAATGGGCTCTAACTGCCGGAATTCAACTCTTTGGCGGTAACTCGCCGGATCCCCTGTTCACGGATATTAGTTTTTACACCTTCCGGAATTCAGGATTCGGGTACATTCGCTTTACAATTTACGCTTTTTGATTACTCCCTATGATGGCTCAATCTTTTGCTCTTCTACTTTATCGGAATCCCAAAAAAGTACTCTCGCTCTTTATTCTGCTTCTCGTCGCATCTGTTTTTCCCGCTCTTCAAATTCGAACTGACTTTAATCTGGAGGGATTTTACCAGGAAGAAGATCCGGTTGTGAAGCAATACTCCTTATTGGAGGAGGAATTTGGCCGAGATGATAAGGTCATTGCCATCGGGTATAAACAAGACAATTTACTTTCCGCTGAAGGCATTGAGCTAAACCGACAACTTCTGAATCAACTCCGAAAACTTCCCTTCATTCTGGACATTCAATCCTTATCGGAAGCGGAACAGATGGTGAATGCAAATGACCAACTGAGGTTTACACCGTACTTCGATTCGGAGACTCAATTTGACTCTGACTTGAGAGATCAGTTGGCTAGTGATCCTTTTTTAACGGGCTTTTTACTCAATCAGGAAATGACGGCAACGGCAATCTATCTTGATTTAGATCCAGAACAAAATACCTATTCCAATCGCAATTTATTGATCAATCAACTCAATGAGATTGTAGAAAAATTTGAAGCTGATCATGAGCTTGAGATTCAGATTTCGGGGATTCCTTATTTCCGGAATCTCTATGTGAATATGCTAAATAGTGAGATTATCTTTTACATCTCACTCTCATCTGTGTTGATTATTTCGCTTTTGTGGTACCTCTACAGAAGTGTTTGGGGGGTTATTTTACCTATGATTATCGTTTGGGCAACACTCCTTCTCACGGTGGCTCTGATTCACCTCACTGGTGGATACATTGAAATTATGTCGAGTACGATTGCTCCCATTCTTCTTTGCGTAGGAATTGCCGATTCAATTCATATGATTTCAAAGTATGATGATGCACGGGATATGGGTCTGACCAAACAGGAAAGTATTGTAGAGATGATTCGGACTTTGGGTTCGGCTACATTTTTGACAAGTTTGACCACCGCAATCGGATTCATTACCCTCATGAGTTCGACAATCATCCCTATGAAACGGTTTGGTCTTTATACAGCAACAGGCGTACTAATTGCCTATTTGGTGACCATTTTCTTTCTCCCTGCCGCCTTGTCTCTGTCTAAGAAAGCACGGATTTTCAGCGAGCAAAAAAGCCCCTTTTATCTGTGGAGTACAGAACTACTGAAGCGCCTATCGAAAGTTAATAAGGATCTAAAAGGGATTATTCTACTTTTTTCTTTTGGACTGTTGATTTTATCTGCATGGTTCATGACTGGATTAACTGTAAATGGTCGTGTATTTGATGATGTCTCAGAGGATACACAGGTTATGCAAGATCAGGGTTGGTTTTCAGAGGAATTGGTTCCGATTTTGCCTCTTGAAATATTGATTCGTACAGGAGAAAATGAAGGGGTTCTTTCAATAGATCTCATGCGTCGAATAGCGGATACAGAGCAGTATTTAATGCAATTTCCGGAAATTGAAAAAGTAACCAGTGGTAAAACACTCTTGTCACAGGTTCATAATTTGCTTAATCCCTCGGAAGCTTTTTTTTCTGTAGCGAATCCCCCACTTTTAGCGCAATATTTGCTGCTTCTGGAGATCAGTGGGGCTGACGGACTCGATGATCTATTTACTTTTACGTACGAAACCATTCGACTTACGGCCTTCATCGAGGATGCCGGGTCAGCTCGTGTGAATGAGATTCGAGCCGCGCTGGATCAACATATTGTTGCCCACTATCCAGATGTAGAGGTTTTAGTGACCGGCTCAACGGTTTTGAGCGCAGATCTTGTGGGTAAAATTGTGCGTTCTTTAATGAATAGTATGGGGTTGGCAATAGGGCTGATTTCCATTTTAATGACCCTCCTATTCAGAAATTTTCGGATGATGTTAATCGCTTTAGTACCCAACCTATTGCCGTTGATTGTAACGGGAGCGATCATGGCTCTCTTTGGGGTGGATATTAAGCCATCTACTGCTGTGATTTTTACCATCGCATTCGGAATCGCTGTAGATGACTCGATTCACTTTTTGGCGCGATTCCGGGTAGAAATGGCTCGTGGTGCTACTATCCATCACGCTCTGGAGACCACGTTACTGAAAACAGGGCGTGCCATTATCATTACTTCCATGATCCTGCTTGCTGGGTTTGGCTCTCTGATTTCGAGTGATTTTGTCTCTACGGCTATGATGGGAATCATGGTTTCTACCACTATCTTCTCCGCACTGATTGCTGATTTATTCCTATTACCTGCTCTTTTTCACTGGTTAGAACCAGACTTAACCCATCTTAATCAGCAGAATTAAGAGAGGAAATCCGTGGGTGAACCGACTGCAGGATCTCACGATGGATCTCCATGATCTCTCGATTGGCGTCAAGCGTAACAAATCGTTTTTCCTGCATGGAGAGCTGGTTATACCCTTCTATCACTCGCTGGAAAAAAGAATCTCCCATCGATTCCATGCGATCTTTCTCGAGTTTTGCCGTGCGTTCAAGAGCCACAGAGAGTGTAAGTTTTAGATAGAATGTAAGTGTGGGTTCCAGTCCATGGGCTGCAAGGCGATGAATCGACTCTAACGCTTTTGGAGAAAGAATTTGATGACCATATCCCTGATATGCAGTAGTAGAATCATAAAATCGATCTAATATTACCACTTCCCCTCGATACAAAGCCGGAAGGATCGATTCTGTAACCAATTGAGAGCGAGCGGATGAAAAGAGAAGGACTTCAGTAACTGGATTCAACTCATTTTCAGGATCTAATAAGATAGACCGTATTGTTTCTGAAACAGAGGTTCCGCCCGGCTCACGAAAGACTTGAACTGGAATACCTTGTGTCTGAAGTGCCTCCTTAAGGAGAGCGATTTGTGTGGATTTTCCACACCCATCAATGCCCTCAAACGAAATCAGCAATCCATTTGAGGGTGAGTGACGGTTCTCAAAAGGCAGCTGATTAAGTGATTCGTTAGGTTGTCGATGTACAGGATCCGTGCTCAAAAGTGTTTTAAATAGTATTCCCGAGTGAGTTCAAACGGTTCAGTTGGTAAGACCAATGCCAAAATCAGATAGATAATGGCCATCGTACCCCATCCCAATATAAACACGATGATGAACAATATGCGAAGCAATGTGGAACTGATTTTAAAGTAAGTCCCCAACCCTCCGCAAACTCCCATAATTTTCTTATCCGTACGGGATTTAAAGAGTTTCCGAGGCTTATAAAACGCATATCGGTCAATTGGCTCTCCTGGACGACCAAAATAGTTTCTTTTTGGTTCCCTCCCCATTTCCCGAATGAAAGGATCATAAGAGGAACGCTCCTTTTTTTTCCCATCCGGATATAGATAGGTGTCTAGTTTGTCGAAATCGTAGTCTTTGGAATCCATAGAGGTTTCATTAGAGAGATAAGTCGATTAATTTCCCCGTTGACGTTTGAATGATTCTCTTTTCCGTAACGATCCAGTCAGAAGGGACGTCGGTTGATTCAGATGGCAAAGGTTGATCGGAGACAGAGAGCTCAAACGCCGGAGTAATCACGATCGGTTTTAAACTCATACCGAGATCGGAAGGATTTTTTTTCGTGAACGCTTTATTGGAAAGAAACCGATCATAAAAACCCATTCCATATCCTAGTCGTCCTCCACGAAGATCTGTCGCTACATTGGGTAAAATCACAAAATCAAGGGTTTCGTAGGGCATTTCTTCACCAAAAGAAGGTTCCAAAAGATCGAACTCTGCCCGTTGAAGTTGAGCAGGAGAAGTGTAGAGAACAGTCTTCATTGTTTTTGTCATCATGTCTGTTTTTGGAATTCCCACTCGATGTCCAGACTGCCATAGAGCCTGGATTAAGGGATGGGTATTGACTTCTCTGTTTTTTGGAACAGACATGTAGCAATGAATATTCATGGATCGTACGCCGTGGTCAGAATCTTGATCGATGAGCCATTGAATCAGACCCAATACCTTATGGGATATTCTTACTGAGAGGCTCTCCCATACCTCTACGGATAATTCGCGTCTTTGATTCAAAAAATTTTTCCGAAGTTCTTTTTTCATCGGTTAAAGGAAAGAATCAAATGATGATTCGCCTCGTTTTCTTCAAAAATTTGAAGCAATGCGTCCCACATTTCCGGTCCGTGTTGAGCATAAAGAGAAAAAGCAGATATCACTCTTTCCTGAAGGTGATTCGAGGGATAAATGGCTTGTTTAACCATTTGTATTCGAAGTAAATCAATGTCATGTCGACGCTTTTGTGCTTTTCTGACTTTTCGCTCAAGTCGGTCAAGTTCATGCTTCATGGAAACGAGAGCTTTTTCAAAAGAAGCTTCCAGTGTTAAATCCATGCTGGTGAGCAGAGAGGCATAACGCGTATGTAAAGTTGCTAATTCAGATGTCCAAAGATCAAAATTCGTGCGGGCTGTGTCACCCGTATGATGCTCTATCCATAGGGACTCTATATCTTCCATTCGACGTTGATACTGAGGAAGTGCAAACTCCAATCGGTCAAAATTACGTTTGACATTAGGCTCCAGAACCGTAGCCGAATAACGGCCTTGAAAACTAGGCATCGGAATGCCAGTATGCTCGAAAAGAGGCATAGATTGAGCTGCATAGGCAATTTCGGCCGGTCCTCCAACCACCATGACAACAGGTAAAAGTGAACTTTGCAACACCAGACGCAGCAAAACTCCCGGGGAATAACAATCAGGGGATTTGTGAATGTCTTCTAGGAGCTCACTTGTTGTCATCGCGCTATCAAGAGTCGTCCACCCCTCCTTCGATCGTTTAACCTTTACTCGTTTTCCATTTTGAGCGTAACGGAAAAGATGACTTTCCTCAAATTGTACCTGCTGATGATAACCGGCTTTTATCAGCTGCTGAGTGTGCATGGAAAGACTTTGAAAAAGAGATTCAGAATCCTGAATGGTTTTTATGTAAAGTGGAGCTGCCCATTGTTTAAAATCTAATTGATCCGCACTAATCAGTACAAGACCAAATTTTCCAAACCACTTCAGCATCAACGAAGCAAACGCTTGTTGGAAGGTGTTTCCAGGCTTGTAATAACGCCTCAGTATTTCCATCATTTCCGATCCAAACGATGAATCCAGCTTGATCGAAAGTTCATCTAAGAGGTGCATAATGGAGTCTGGTAACGTGACTCTGCCAACTGGAAATCCTTCATCGTGAAGTTTAAATGTGCCAAGTAAAGGATCAAAAGGGACGTCTTTGGTTTGCGAAACACCATATTCGAGTACTTCGGGAAGGTCATGATCTTCGTCAGCCAACCAGAAGACAGGCACAGTTTGAATATTACTATCTTTATTAAGTCTTTTTGATAAAACAATGATAGACAATGCTTTATAAAGAGTAAAAAGAGGACCACCAAAGAGTGCTAATTGATGACCTGTGGCTACCACGACCGTGTCCTGTTCCAACAATGAAACAATGGCTTGAATCGTCTCAGGTGGAGCTCCCCAATCCTGATTTTGCCTCGTTAAGATTCGAGCAAGTTCTGCTCGACGCTCTATAGGGAAAACCGCGCTAATTTGCCTGGCCAACGAAACAGGATCAGAGGAGAAAGAGGATTCTGTAAAAAATGGAGCGAGAGAGCGTTCCTTGCGAAGGAAATCTAGATAGAGCGGAGTCGCTTTCAAGGACTCAAATGAAAGCAGATCAACGTGCAGATTATCCTTTAAGTTTCTGGATTTGGTCCCTGATTCGGGCTGCTTTCTCATAATTTTCAGTATCTATCGCCGTCTGTAATTCTTTGTTCAACACATCAAGAGGATTTTTCGTTGACTCCTGAACACTTTCCTTTGCCGCCTCGTCTACCTTTTCGGCTAGCACCTTACCTTCATCGTTTTCATGATCCGTTTCAATCCCTGCTTCTTGCAGGATCTCTTCTGAAACAAAAATCGAAGCATTAAATCGAATCGCTACGGCAATGGCATCACTGGGTCTGGAATCAATTTCCACCATGTCACCATTGCGCTCAAATCGAATTCGGGCAAAAAAAGTGCCTTCTGAAAGCTCATGAATATGAACAGAATCAACATAGGACTCAAAGCTCAATAAAATGTGCTTGATCAGATCATGCGTCATTGGACGGGGTGGTTTAATGTTTTCAAGCTCTAGCGCAATAGCCTGAGCTTCAAATGCACCAATAATAATGGGTAATCGTCGCGTCCCACCTTTTTCTGTAAGAATGAGGGCATAAGCTCCACTGCTCCCCGGGGTATTGGAGAGTCCCAGAATCTCCATTTCTATGGAATAAGAATCACTCATAGAGGCGTGTTATTTGCGTTACAAGATACAGGTTTCAACTGAACTTTTACACGCTGTTATTGTCCAAATGTTTCCATTTTACCCACTTTTTTATTCTTCCGGATTTCGATCTGACGCAGTATGAGTAAAAGTGAGTCAATCTTTTGATTTATGAGAAAAATATACTCCGCTCAAGAGTGTTTTTTATAAAAAGGCATACCCTTTGCATGAATACTCAGAATGGAATTTATGGAGATCCAAGACGTGAGTAAATCCTACTTGGAAGCCGGGATTGTCACGAAGGTGCTTGAGAAAATTACACTTTCGATTCGAAAGTCTGACTACCGATGCCTCATGGGGCCCTCAGGGTCCGGGAAAACCACCCTGCTCAATTTAATTTCAGGATTGGATCGCCCCACCTCGGGTTCTATTCGGATTAACGGAATAGAGCTCAATACGTTAACCGAGTCTCAACTCTCCGAGTGGCGTAAAAAAATGATTGGGTTCATTTTTCAGCAGCCCCATCTTATTCCAGTCCTCAAAACCATCGAAAATATTGAGCTACCGCTACTGTTGTTTCCACTCTCTAAGAAGGAAAGAAGACGTCGCGCACAAGCCGCTCTGGAAATCGTCAATCTGCCAGAAAGGTCCACCTATTATCCAAGACAACTTTCTGGTGGTCAGAAACAGCGTGTAGGAATAGCCCGTGCAATTGCTACTGATCCATCTATTCTGATTGCGGATGAACCAACAGGTAATCTGGATGAAAAAGCCAGTAGTGAAATCCTGGAACTCTTCGATATTCTCAATCAAGCTCTGGGAAAAACCATTTTGATGGTTACCCATGATCCCAAAGCGGCCGAAAGAGCCCATCTTATCCATCACCTTGAAAAAGGAAATCTGCGATGAAGTGGATCGTTCTTTTAATGGCCCAGTTGCGAAGAAATCCAAAACGCTCCATGTTGACCTTTACGGCCATTATGCTGGCCCTGTTCATGTTCTCAACATTACAGAGCGTGTTAGACTCACTTCAAATAAAACCTTCCGGGGCAGAGGAAGGCCGTCGATTG
>JAURMN010000034.1 GCA_030830725.1 Balneolales bacterium
ATTTCCTCAACAGCCAAAAAATAGTCCAGCTTCCTGATTCTAAATCGAACGACCCAGAAAGGCGTAGCAATCGGGTTGCATTAAATGCCGAGTCTGCACAAAATAAAGAATCTGTAACAAGAGAGCGGAAGATTCAAATAGGTATAGAGCGGGTTAAGGAAAAAGCAGACCCGTATTTACGAACACAATACACAAATCGCGAAAAGATAACCATTTGCCAGATCTGTCAAACAGCTCTCCCTTTCAAGCTTCCAAATGGAAATTACTATTTCGAGAAGGTGGAATTTTTACCTGATCTCGAACAGCGGCATTATCAAAATTACCTAGCTTTGTGCCCCAATCATGCAGCCATGTTTATGCATGCAAATCCCAATCGAGAGAAGATGAAATCGCTTTTTGAATCTTGGGAAGGTGATGAACCAATGAGCATTAGACTGGGGGGAGATTCAAGAAAACTATACTTCTCAAGTAACCATCGGAATGACATCCTTTCTATAATTAAATCAACCGATGGACATTCTGAAGAGATTGATGCAGAAAAAGACGATCTCATACTAACATCACATAATGGCAGCAACATTGATGTTGAGTCTTTACAAAGCGACAATGCATTCCGTTTTGACCCCAAATGGCCATTCGGCATCCTTTTCGCTGATGAATCCCACTACAGAGATGAATCGGGCATTAAACTTGGCAAACTTCGTAGATTCAAGAACGAACAAAGTGCCAAGGAAGTGATTGGCAATCTCCGCAAAAAAGGTGATAGACGGTTTGATACTGCGAGAGCTGTCTCACTAGACAAATTCCCTCCGTCAAACGGGCAACCATAAATCGGTATGTTCTGGGATTCTAAATCGATCTGTGGGGTTGAAAGAGACCCCCGTTTTAACGATAATCTAGCTATCGGTTTGTCCGCTTATTCGGAGTCAGGTCATCTCGTCCATTTCAGCCTACAGAGCGCAGTGTGACGATTTTAACATATCACTTAAGCTCTTAGTGGATGTAACCAATAATCATAGCCGCCATGGGATACAGAATATCAGTCATTCTTTTGCTCTTCCTTTTTGTGGCTACTTCGTTTGGCAGAGGATCTGCCATGGCGATGCAAATGTGGGGTACTGAAAAACACAGCAATTTTTCAGGTACACAATTCGATGTATACAGCATTGAAGGGCAACATGTAGTGTTAAAGATCACGAAAGATTTAGTGACACCTGAAATGCTTGGCGATACTGAAACATTCAGTACCATATTGGCCATCGCTGATGGTTACTACGAAGCGTATCTGCAAAACGTAGGAGTGGCACCAAGCGGGGGTGATCCCGCTCATGGCTTCAAATCCAGCATTTTTTTCGGATCTCCCTCGTGCGGTGCAGCATGCGGACTAGTGGGTTCTAAAGGGGTTGAGGTCGGTGGCACAATGCTGAAAGAGATTTACAACGAACTGCGATTTGGCATCAAAAGAAATCGTATTGGAATTATAGCATACGAGTTCGGACGGAATTTTTCGGTTGATGCCGGGAAGTTTTTGTCCCCAACAGGTCCATCAGCGAGCCGAAACGGAGGTTGGGCTGAAGCTTTTGCGGGTTATTTGGGGATCTGGGCTGATCTGAATAATCCCAATAATCAGCTGGATAGAGACATCAACGAAACAGCGCTTAATCCTAAATGGAATCGACAGATTTTCTATTCCTACATCAATGACACGCTCGCGACTCCTTTAAACTCGTTCTACAACTGGACTTACCCACTACCCACCGATCCCGCGAGGGGGTGGAACGGCTCTAGTGCTGAATACAATACGTACCCTTCTTCGGGTGCCTTTCAGGGAATAGTTGATGTGGTAGGACATGACGCGCTGTTTCCGGCGATGCTCCAGGAGTTACGGCTGCTTCCAAATGCTACTGATGAAGTGTCTTCAATGTCGAACATCGCGTTAGCCGTGGCCCGTGCTAGCGGAACGGATTGGAGTTCTTTTTTCGCAAATGTCCTGAAATTCAATCTCTCCTCAGAGGCCATGTCTGAAATGGCAGGCCTTCCCAAACCTAAGTCTCACTTGCTTGATGACCTTGAATCACTATGGTTTATCTCGGTTCGGGACAGCTTGAGGATCAATCTCCGATCGACGCAATATCTAGCCGACAACTGTACCTATCAGCTCGTTTTGAATGGGGAAGTATATAGTGAAAGCAAGCATGGAAACAATACGGTTGACTATTCAGTGTTCGATGGTGGTCAGTCTGTGGTAAACGCAGAGGCAAAACTTTTGTGTGCAGACAGCGGAGTTTCTGATAGTAGGCTCTTTAAGATTCAAAAACGTCACAATGTCTCGCTGACTAGCGGGTTGTTTGACTGGTATGTCTATGCTCCGGCTAAGTATAGGTCACTATTAGAAGATGGTGTGTTTCAATTTGAAAACTTGGATTCATTCTTCGAGTGGGGCGGGGTTGAAACCAACTTTATGATGAGAGAAGGCTCCCAGGGTAGAATTGAAGCTTCCGTTAGCCTTCAGTTGACAACGCACTTGGACACTCTTGCTTCGGGAACTCCTCAAATGACGATTGTCGGGGCATCAATTGCAGGTTCGGATGGGATCGCAGTACCGACTACCACGAACACCAGTATTGCAGTGCAAAGCAACTTTTCGGCCCCGACCATACCTGTTTCTTCCGGAATACCTAACAATGTTGGTCTATTGCTGGGCAAACTCAGAATTGACCTCACAGGGGTTGAGCTGGCCACGGTTGAAAACATGACTTTTCGTGACATGACAGATTCTGACGGCGATGGAATAGTTGATTTTGAAGATCCAAGTCCTCTTCCTCGTGCTTCCGGCGTTGCCAAAGAGCTCATAGAATTGCCTGAGAAATTCGAACTGCATCCTGTCTATCCCAATCCTTTCAACCCAACTACTACCATTTCTTTTGGGTTACCGGCTTCATCTTCGATTCGAATATCAGTGGTAGATATTCTTGGTCGGCGGGTAGCATCCATAGTGAGCGGTGAAGTGAAGGCAGCAGGATACTACACGGTGCAGTTCAATGCGGATGGTCTTTCTTCGGGCACGTATCTCATTCGTATGGAAGCCGGGGGTTTTGTCGAGACCAGGCTGATCACACTTTTGAAATAGACAGATGCAGCAGATTGGATTGGTGGAAGTATCCCAAGCGTAAAAGAGCCTGGCGAATAGAGAGGATTAAAGCCGGCTAATAAGTTCAGATTCTTGGATATCGGTACATATGTAGGACGACATAGGGACGAAAGCGGTTCATAACGGTGCATTTCAGTGCGTAAGCATGCATGGCCAAAGCCTGTTTTTCACTGTTTATGGCCTTATTTGGCTCTTAAAGCCATGATTCGTAATGAGCAGGTCGGCGGTTCGAGTCCGCCCATTGGCTCCATTGCGCGCGTCCGCGCGCAACAAACGCCTCGTAATAGCCTTAATAAGCGATTACAGGGCGTTTCTGTTTTGGGCTAGTTTGCACGCGACGGCAGG
>JAURMN010000035.1 GCA_030830725.1 Balneolales bacterium
ATTGTGGTTCGATTTTGGATTATGGCCATTCTGCTTGGAATTATGAGTCTATTAACCCTCAAACTGAGATAAGTTGGGGATGCTGTTGAGTGTTGAGATCCCAATAACTGAAACAAACGTCACCAAGTCTACATCCTTCAATGCCAATTCCTGAATCCTATCGTACTCTTCTCTCCAGCCCAGTGCTGGTGGTAGGTTCTGCGCGAAGTGGACAGGCCGCGGCGTCTTTGCTTCGCAGTAAAGATGTGGAGGTATTTGTCTCTGATTCGGGTGTGATTTCGGATAAGGCAAAAAACTTCTTCACGAGCTTAGAGATCGCTTGGGAGGAAAATGGGCATACAGAGAAAGCGAAGAACTACGACTGGATGGTCCTGAGCCCTGGAGTTCCTTCCTCCGCCCCGATTGTGCAGTATTATCTCACGGAGGGCAAACCGGTGGTCTCTGAAATTGAAATGGCCAGTTGGTTTTTGAAGGAACACCAACGCATTATCGCCGTGACCGGAACCAACGGCAAAACGACCGTTACAAATTGGTTGGCCGATGTCTGGAAACGCTCTGGGAAAACCTTTAGTGTTGGTGGGAATCTGGGAACGCCTTTTTCCTGGATGATGGAACACCAGGGAGATCGTGACGATATGATCCTGGAGGTGAGTAGTTTTCAACTTGATCACATTCATTCGTTCCGCCCACATGTTTCCGTTTTGCTCAACATTACCCCCGATCACCTCGATCGATATCAGAACTCTTTTGACCTCTATGTAGCATCCAAAGAGCGTATTACTGTCAATCAGAAAAGAGGTGATTTTTTGGTCTACAATGCCGACGATCCACACTGCGTGGCGATTGCACACCATCTCTCTGAGCGGGAAAACACACCCTTTTTGACCCCTTTTTCTCTCACCACTCCCCTCTCTACAGGCGGATGGATTGAAAACCAAACACTCACGATTCACTTAAATCAGACGGACGAGATCCATATGCACACACAAGACCTTGCTCTACCTGGAATCCATAACACAGGAAACGGCCTCGCAACTGCACTGACGGCATTGATTTCCGGGATAAAAAGCGAAACGATCAAAGAAGCCCTAAGTCGTTTTGAGGGTGTGGAACATCGTCTTGAATTTGTGCGGGAACTGGACGGGGTTCGCTATATCAATGACAGTAAAGCGACCAACGTTAATGCCGTTTGGTACGCTCTGGACAGTGTTCATGTTCCTGTTACCCTGATTATGGGGGGGCGCGATAAAGGAAATAATTACCTGGAACTTGAGTCTCAACTTCGTTCGAAAGTGCGAGCGATTATTGCCATTGGTGAAGCGACGCCAAAGATTGAGGGACAACTCACGGGAGTCGTACCTGATCTATTGAAAGCAAATTCCATGGCGGATGCCGTTCGAATGGGTCGAAAAATGGCAAAACGTGGAGAAATTGTAATGCTCAGCCCCGCTTGTTCCTCCTTTGACATGTTTGAGAATTATGAGCAACGGGGTGAAATCTTTAAACGTGAGGTCCTCTCACTCTGAGGAAACGGATCCTATGATGAAGTATACCTCCATTGCCGGAAAGCAAAAAAAATTCACCATTTTGGGAACGGCTCCCGAAGAGGTAGAGAATGCTCGCCAGGGCAGTGATCGCGTATTGCTGGTGAGTTTCATTATTCTAATGCTTTTTGGAATGATGGCGGTGTATTCTGCCATTGCCTACTTCGCGCAGACCAAGGGAACAACAGCAGGAGCGCTTTTTGCCAACCATAGCGTGAAGTTGATTCTGGGGTTCACAGTGATGTTGATCGCCTCCAAAATTAATTATCACCATGTAGTAAAATGGAGCCGATACGGAGTGTTGGTAAGTTGGGTCCTGCTACTTGTGGTAATGACTGCCGGCGATACTGTTTTTGGAGCTCGTCGATCGCTTTCGGTTGGTGGTTTTTCATTTCAGCCCTCGTCTTTGGCAGCCGTTTCGTTATTGCTCTACATCAGTGGATTAATTGCCGAAAAACAGGCCTACATCCGTGAATTTGAACGCTCATTTGTCCCGATTATGGTGTGGATTTCGGTCACATGTGGCCTAATTGCCATAGAGGACTTTAGTAGTGCGGCCCTTCTGTTTGTGATTTGTTTTGTGATGATGTTTGTGGGAAGAGTTCCGATGCTACACCTGGGCGGTATTATCGCTATAGGGATTGCAGGTGGGATCTTTTTAGTGAGTTCCTCTCCGGAGCGCGTGGCCAGGGTAAATGAGTTTGTGGATCAGGTAATCACAATTCGAAGTGCTGAATTTGAAACGGGCGAAGGATATCAGTCTCAGCAGGCTCAAATTGCCATTGCACAAGGCGGGGTAACCGGAGTAGGAATTGGAAAAAGTACACAGCGTGACTTTTTACCCGCTCCTTATAATGATTTTCTCTTTGCGATTGTAGCGGAAGAATACGGCCTTATCGGGGCAATGACCTTACTTGGACTCCTGGCAGTGATTTTGATCCGTGGAGTTTGGGATGTTGCCCGGCGGGCCGAAGATGAACAGGGTGCGTTAGTGGCTCTGGCTGCAACCTTAATGATTACGATGTATGGATTTATTCATGCCGGTGTTTCAAGCGGAATCTTACCGGTAACCGGATTACCCATGCCCTTTATGAGTTATGGTGGAAGTAGCATTCTATTTACAGGACTAATGGCCGGAGTTCTTTTGAATGTGTCGAAGCATACTACAGACCGCGAACGACCTTACATCTTTGCATGATCCAACACAAAGTTCATATAGCACAAAAAGAATCATTGGCGTATCGATTCCTGATGGCTGCCGGGGGCACCGGTGGACATGTGTATCCTGCCTTGGCCATCGCGGATGCTCTTCGGGTTCAGGCTCCAGAAAGTGAATTTCTATTTGTGGGAACGCGGGATCGGATGGAGTGGAAAGCCGTTCCAAAAGCCGGATATCGAATTGAACCGGTTTGGATATCTGGATTTCATCGTCGTTTTACTCTCAAAAACCTGCTATTCCCGTTGAAAGTGGTAGTAAGCTTAATCCAGAGTCTCACACTGATTCGTCGTTTTCGACCCGATGCGGTGGTGGCTTGTGGAGGGTTTGCCTCCGGTCCGATTGGATGGGTAGCATCGGCATTAGGGATACCCCTGTTTTTGCAGGAGCAGAATAGTTTTCCAGGTGTTACAACCCGATTGTTGGCAGAAAAAGCCAAGGCTGTGTATTTGACAATGCCGTTAATCCAAAAGACTCTAAGAACCGAGAAGACGGAAGTGGTTGGAAATCCGGTAAGAGCTTCTTTTTTGGAGGAAGTGAACGCCAGCTCTTCGGTAAATGCAAAAGAGTGGGTAAAAGCCACTGGTTTGAACCCGAACCAACCCATCGTATTAATACTGGGCGGAAGCGGAGGTTCAGAGGAAATGAATCGCGCAGTGTGGGAACAATTGGACGGCTTAAGTGGTGGGAAAGACTCTATTCAACTCCTTTGGCAAGCAGGATCAAACTATGCTGAGAGCTACCGAAAAAAAGTAGATCCTGTGAGATATGCAGCCGTTCGAATCGTCGATTTTATTGATGAAATGCCCTTGGCTTTGCGAGCAGCTGATCTAGTGGTCAGCCGTGCCGGTGCCGGTGCCCTATCGGAACTGATGCTTTTTGGAAAAGCGTCAATTCTCGTGCCCTCTGCTGCCGTTGCCGGAGATCATCAACGAAAAAATGCCCTCTGGATGGTGAAACAGGATGCTGCGGTACTATTGGAAAGTGCTGAACTCTCCCACAAACTGGCTGACACAATCCAAGAACTTATACATAATCCTGAGCAGAGAAAGAAGCTGGCTATAAACGCAGCGGCAATGGCCAAGCCCAATGCCGCTCAAACAATTGCAAGTCGAATTCTGGATGCCCTCGAGCACGAAAGACCGTTTTGGAAGAATAATTAAGCGTATGACACCCTATCAAGATTCATCCCTGATCATTCCTTCTCAGCCCACTTTGGGAAAGACCCGGCATGTTCATTTGGTCGGGATCGGCGGTATTGGAATGAGCGGTATTGCCGAGATTTTACTGCATCAGGGGTATGAAGTGAGTGGATCCGATGGGGCAAAAAGTGAAAATACCGATCGTCTAGAGGCCCTTGGGGCTATGATTTTTATCGGTCATGATCCGGCACATATTGAAGGTGCGGATGTGGTAGTCTATACAAGCGCTGTGAAGGCTGAGGATAATGTCGAAACACGTGCAGCCCTCAAGCAACACATTCCGGTAATAAAGCGTGCCGAAATGCTTGCCGAGATGATGAGGATGAAAGTGGGAATTGGGGTAGCAGGAACTCATGGAAAAACCACTACCACCAGTATGCTGGGCCATATTATCCAGGATGCGGGTCTGGATCCAACCATTATGGTTGGGGGGCGTGTTCACAGTTTCCAAAAATCGAATGCTGTAGTGGGAAAAGGCGATATTCTGATTATTGAAGCAGATGAATACGATCGTACATTTCTGAAACTGACGCCTTCCATGGCCATCATTACGAATGTTGAAGCGGAACACCTCGACATCTATGAAGACTTTGAGGATGTATCAGGGGCATTCATCGAGTTTGCCAATAAGGTTCCATTTTATGGGGCGGTTGCCGTCTGTGTGGATGACGAAGGAGTTAGAACGATTTTACCTTCCTTGCAACGTCGCGTGGTCACCTACGGAATTACCGAAGAAGCCGATGTGATGGCCGTTGAGATTGAATCGGATCAATTTGAAAGTAGATTCAAAGTGGTGGTTCTGGGCGAAACTCTGGGAGAAATTACCCTCAATGTTCCTGGAAGACACAATATTCTAAATGCACTCGGAGCCATTGCCCTGAGCCTGGATATGGGAATTAAGTTTGAAGCCGCACAAAAAGGGCTGAAACGATTTGAGGGTGTATATCGTCGCTTTCAAAAAAAGATGGACTCAAACGGTGTTCTGTTGATCGATGACTATGCTCACCACCCTACCGAAGTGGAAGCTACGCTGAGCGGTGCGAAAAAAGGGTGGCCGGATCGTCGAATTGTGGCGGTCTTCCAGCCTCATTTGTATTCTCGTACACAGCAACTGAGTGATGAATTTGGAGAGGCCTTTTCGGCTGCCGATTTGGTGGTGATCTCGGATGTCTACCCTTCTCGAGAAAAAGCAATCGAGGGTGTTACGGGTGAACTAATTGCCATGAAAGCAAAATATTATGGCCATCAAGATGTGCATTATGTTGCAAATAAAGAGGATATCCCTGGTTTCATGATGGAATTGGCCCAAGAGATGGATTTGATCATTACGATGGGCGCCGGAGACATTTATCGAGTTGGCGAAACCTTTGCCCGTCTTTGGCAGGAAGGTACAACATGAAAATTCCGACGATGAGCACACTAAAAAATATTGTGATCGGTGTTGTCATAAGCACTATGGTGGGTCTGGCTGCCTTGGTGGGAATTCATAATGAGCGGAATACCTTGTTGAAAGAAGTGCGGGTTCATGGAAACAGCGTAATTAAGAGTTCAGAGTTTGATGAAATTCGTAAACAGGTTATCGGTCAACACCCAGATTCTCTGAATATGGGCGACTTGACGCTCTTGGCAATGAAAAATCCTTATGTCGATACTGTGATCCTCCGCGTCGAAGCTGCCGGGGCTCTGATCCTAGACGTGATGGAATATGAAGCCTTGGGTATGCTTATTGATGGAGATCGGGAGGCTTTGATTGCGCATGATGGGACTGTTCTACCGTTTCGCAGAGAAGCGATGACAGGTCCCCTGCCTCTTATTTACGGGTATTCTACTCGACATGAGAGTCTTGAAAAAGAGCTAGGATTTGAAGAAATCGCGCGCTTTCTGACCGAGTCACGCAAGCATGAACTAAGTTGGCTCACGATTAGTGAAGTGACCTGGAATTCCGAGGACGGAGTTGTGGTCTTGAGCCAGGAAAATGGCGTAAAATTGTTATTTGGAAATGCTGACTTCGACGCTTCAATCCAAAAATGGATGGCGTTTTACAAAGAAGTCATTGTGCATAAAGGAATCGGAGCTTTTCATACGATAGACCTTCGTTTCCGAGGTCAAATTGTAACCCGGGAAACATCCACATAACCCATCGATCAAAACATTAAATCCATTGCCCAAACTGAATCAGCGGAGTATGCTATGAATGAACTTGAACGGATAGTTGTAGGCCTCGACATTGGTACAACCAAAATTTGTGCCATCATTGCTTCTGTGGACGAGCAGGAGCAGATTCACATTCTAGGGGTTGGGAAAGCCCCAAGTATGGGATTGAATCGCGGGGTGGTGGTAAATATTGAACGCACAGTTCAAGCCATTAAACAGGCAATGGAACAGGCGGAATTGGCTTCGGGAATTAAGGTAAACGCCGTGAATGTAGGGATTGCCGGTGACCACATCCGCAGTGTTCGAAGCAAAGGGGTAATTACCATTAATAACCGAGATAAGGAAATCACGGCAGAGGATGTAGAACGACTTCTGGCAGATTGTCAACGGATTATGCTTCCTCCGGATCAGCAAATCATCCATGTGATTCCACAAGATTTTGTGGTGGATGGACAGGATGGAATCAGCGATCCTATAGGAATGAGCGGAGTTCGAATGGAGGCTGAAGTTCATATTATTACTGGACTTGTTTCTGCAGCACAGAACATATATCGCTGCGTGAACCGCGCCGGATATGAAGTAGCGGACATTATCTTAGAACCACTGGCTTCTTCATATGCTGTGCTGGATCAGGAAGAGAGAGACGCCGGCGTAGTTTTGGTCGATATTGGCGGGGGAACAACCGATGTAGCGGTATTTCGGGATAATACAATTCGTCATACGGCTGTCATCGCCGTGGCTGGAAAAAAAGTGACGGATGATATTAAAATCGGTCTGAGCGTATTAGACGATCAAGCGGAGGCACTCAAGCTGAATCACGGGGAGTGCTACGTAGATCGGATTTTTGAAGATGAAATTATCACGGTTCCAGGCATTGCGGGAAGACCACCAAAGGAAATCAGCAAATCGATTCTAGCCAAAATTATCCAGGCACGAATGGAAGAAATTCTGGAAATCGTGGGGATTGAAGTGAAGCGCAGTGGGTATGCAGATATGTTAAGCGCTGGAATTGTGATCACCGGTGGAGGATCGCTGATTCATAATATTTCGCCATTGGCCAGTCAGGTATTGGGAATGGATGCCAAAATTGGTCGTCCGCTTGGGCTGACCGGTGGATTAACCGAGGAGGTAAACAGTCCGATATACGCAACAGGTGTGGGACTGGTACTTCACGCGATACATGCAGGAAATACGACGCCATTATCTTCACTTGATGAGGAAGAACCGGAAGGTGCCGGTATGGATAAGATGATGAAGGGCATCTCTAATCGTATGAAATCCTGGTTTAAAGAGCTTTAATCCTCAACTACGTAGCCATCAATAAAACCATTAGCAATCGAATATAAAATCTACAGCGCTATGAAAGACTTAAAATCATTTTTAAAAAACGGATCCTTAAACCTTAGCAAAATGCAATTCATTGAAGAGGATTTTGAACAAGACACTCCTGTTGAATCTGAAGCTTTAGATGCTGAGGAAGGAAATGTAACAACTGCAGAGGCTGAAATTGCCATTTATACAGCGGATTCCGAAACCGATGATGTGGATGAAGAGATGGAGTGGGCTGATGACTTATCCTGGCAACCGCAAGATGAACCCTCTTGGGGAGAAAATGAAGTCTCAGGCGAAAATATTGACGAATTCGCATCTTGGAATACTGAATCGTTGGCACAGGATTCCGTGGAAATGGAACTTATTGAGCAGGAAGCCATGGAGCAGGAACCCGTTCAAAACGAGGTGCCTGTAGCGATGCCGGTTGCGACGTCTACTGTTATTCCTGTTACGACAACGGATTTCACACCGGCTGCAACCACGGTTACAACTCCGGTAATGACTCCGGCTGCTTCGTCTGCGACAACTCCGGTTGCATTGCCTACACCTCATACTATAAATTCCGTACCTGCGGCTGCACAACCCTTACAATTCCAATTTGACGAACAACACCTGGACGCTGCCAAAATAAAAGTCATTGGTATTGGCGGTGGAGGGGGAAATGCCGTTAACTACATGATTGAAAAGGGCCTCGATAGTGTAGAATATATAGCTTTAAATACCGATGCTCAGGCTTTAAAAAACAATAAAGCTTCGATTAAGATTCAGGTGGGATCATCTCTCACTGGAGGATTGGGGGCGGGTGCTCGTCCAGAAGTAGGTCGCGAAGCGATCGAAGAAAACAGACACGAAATCGAAGAGGCGATTGAAGGTGCGGATATGGTCTTTATTACTGCAGGAATGGGCGGTGGGACCGGGACTGGTGGAGCGCCGATTGTAGCCAATATTGCCAAACGGAAAGGGATTTTAACGGTTGGAATCGTAACCACACCATTTGATTTTGAAGGTCGTATCCGGATGCAATATGCTACCGAAGGCATCCTGGAAATGCGCGCCCACTGTGACACCCTTATTGTGATTCCAAATGAGCGTTTGTGGGAATTATCAGAAGAGGTGACCTCCATGGTAGACTCATTTGCACAGGCTAATGATGTGCTCTATAATGCGACTCGTGGTATTTCAGATCTGATACTTCTGCCTGGATTGATTAACCTGGACTTCGCGGATGTTCGCACAACCATGACAGCCGGTGGGGCTGCAATTATGGGATCCGCCAGTGCAACCGGCGCCGAGCGTGCTGAAATTGCCGCTCATGAAGCCATCAACTCTCCGCTGCTGGATGGTGTAAGCATTCGTGGTGCTCGAAACGTATTGGTTAATATTTCATCGAGTAAATCCCTCCGAATGCAGGAATTTGCCCTTGCTAACAGCATTATCAAAAATGAAGCGGGTGATGATGCTGAGATCATTATGGGTACGGTTTTGGATGAGTCATTCGGAGACGAATTGCGGATTACGGTAATTGCTACCGGATTTGAGTTCCAGGAAGGATCCTTTCAGGTACAATCCAAAACAGCAGGAGCGTCATCCCTGACTGGCACGAAATCCTCCTTTAACCGTACGGGTTATACCACTCCAGCACAATCGGCTCCAGCTCCAGTTACACCAACTCCTTCTCCGGCTACGATGCCTCCAGCCGCTTCGACATTTGTAAACCCTGCTGTATCTGCAACACATACCAACCCAATGCAGATGGAGCGCAGATTAGAGAAAGATTCAACCGATTTTTACCGTGGAGAGCAGAATCTGAAGATTTTGGATGCCCCGGCTATTCATAGGCGGACACTGAGACATAGTGCGGCTCAGACACAGGCAGATGAAGATATCCGTCCTGTATCTACTCCAAATTCAGATCCGACTAATCCAAATGCATTCACTTCAACTTCCGCATCGACTTCGTCGAATTACCCGAATTGGCAGCCCAAACAAAAAATTGATAAGTCTGACTCTGAACAGCCTGCCTTTTTAAGACGAATTATGGATTGAACGGAGATAAGGCAAGGCTTTCCCGAATGTGAGAGTTCGAATAACGAATCCACTAAACCAGTAAAGCTAGACGCCTGAAATGATTCTTAACCTTGCTATAGATTGCTAAAGTCAAAGGGGGTACCGTGAAAAGTATCCCCTTTATTTTTTGACCAATTTAAAAGAGTGGCGAAGCGGCAATACGGAGTGGCAAAGGTGACAAGTATGGCGACGAACTATAAATCTTTCTCAAAGGATTCGAAGAACCATTACTACAGCTACGATGAGAGTGAGAAGTGCAAAGCCAATAGCTGCAGTTCTATCCGAGACTAGTTTTCCAAATTTTACACCAAAGAACCCTCCAATCCAGGATGTAATTGCCAGTGGAAGCACCACGGCAAAGTCAACATAGCCCAGTGAGAAATCAGAATGAGCCACGGATACAGGAGTATCGAGGGCAAATTGAATCCAGCCGGAAGTTGAAATAAATACAATGGCGAGTGAGGATACACTGACCGCTTTGGTAATTCGTAATCCATAAATAAGGCTCATGATGGGTACCATCGCCACCCCTCCGCCAATTCCAGCCAGAGCGGCTAAAAAACCTCCAATCCCACCTGTGGTAAACGTTTTTGGGAGCGATAGGAAAGTCTCTTGATTTGACTTTTTTGGTTGATAATTCGCTGCGCCATTTTCAACTGATAATTCGTTTTCTTCGGTAGGTTTGAGATAAAAGAAAATTGCCACAACGGCAAGGAGTAGTGCAAAAAAGGAGACAAAAACCCCTTCTGTATAAAATGGAGAGAGTGTTACCTGTTTGCCAAACCATACTCCGAGGGTTCCGAAAAAGCCTACTTGAGCTCCCTCCTTGAGATAGAGATTTCCGCCTCTGAATTGCTGCACTGAAGAACTTAATGAGGCAGCAAACGTACAAAACAGTGAACTTCCGATAGCCCAGGCCACTGGATTTTCAACTCCTTGTTGACCAAATAACGTAAAGAGAAGCGGGGTAAATAAAATTCCTCCACCAATTCCGAAAAATCCAGCTACAACCCCAGCTATTAACCCAAAAATCAACAAAAAGAGAAGTTCTATCCCCATCCGTGCGCCTCTGTTGTGAATCACAAAAAAGGAAAAAACGATGTCACTCATTTTTAACTGAACTAAACGTAGCCCTATCTTTGTTCGATTGCAACCCTTTTTTTGTGAACAGATCCCAAGCCCCTGTAAATTCCCTATGATCGTCTCATCTCAGACCTTAGAAAAAATCGGCTTTGAGCAGGTGCGTCAAGAAACCCTGAAGCGGATTTACACCCCCATGGGACGGGAATGGGTAGAGAGACTTACCCCGGTCTCAACACATCTAGCTTTGAGTGAACGCCTGACTCAAGGGCAAGAGATCTTACGTCTTGAGCAGAGTGGAGAAAGACTCCCTTTGCAACAAGTCGAAGAGATCCGTGTAGCTCTCTCCTCTACTCAGGCTTCGGGAGCAATGCTTTCAGTACAAGTGATTCACCATATTCGGGAACATGCAACGCTTGCCCGAATCCTCCGTGAATTTATCCTTCGTCGGAAAGAACAAATGCCAACCTGCATGAATTTTGCGTATAGTCTGTATGAATTACGAGAATTAGAGCAGACGATTTCCAAGGCTATCAGTGACCATGGGGAGGTCAAAGATGACGCCTCCAAAGAATTAAAAGGTATCCGATCCTCTCTCCGCCGAACCCGGCAAAGCCTTCGCAGTACGGCAGATCAATTATTAAGACGCTATCGTAAGGATCAAATGGCGCCGGATGAAGGAGCCACAATTCGTGACGGTCGGTTGGTTATTCCCCTATTAGTTGAACATAAGAGAAAAGTAAACGGGCTTCTTCATGATCTTTCCGCTACCGGTAAAACTGCCTACATAGAGCCTGCGGAAATGGTGGAACTCAATAATGAAATTCGATCTCTGGAAATTCAAGAAACCAGAGAGATTGAGCGTATTTTGAGAGAATTGACGTCCTTTGTTCAACAAACGAGACCCGAATTAACTTCGAATGCCGAAACTATTGGTTGGATGGATGGTCTTCAGGCAACAGTTCGTACGGGAAGTTCATGGAGTGGGGCCTATCCTATGCAGTCCGTTGACGGCTATCTGCATCTCAAAAAAGCACGAAACCCGGTTTTAATTCAGCATTTAAAATCACTGCATGTTGTCCCATTAGAGGCAGACCTTCTTCCCTTCGAACGTGGACTGGTCATTACCGGACCTAATGCCGGTGGAAAATCTGTGGCGATGAAAACTGTAGGCTTATTAAGCGCGCTTTTTCAGTCAGGGTATCCACTTCCTCTACATCCTGACTCTGCTCTTCCGATTTTAGGTGGTTTGTTTGTCGATATCGGTGATGAACAATCGATTGAAAATGATCTTAGTACTTTTAGTTCCCGACTGAAGTGGATGAAAACGACGCTGGAGCAACTCTCCAAACTCCCACAGGGTGAGCAGGCCTTAATTTTGATTGATGAAGCCGGAACAGGTACCGATCCAGAGGAAGGAGGTGCGCTGTTTCAGGCCTTCATTGAAACGTGTCTTACTCTTCCTCAATCGGTTCGCATCATTGTCACTACCCACCACGGGTCCCTCAAAGTCTTTGCTCACACAACGGAGGGCATGGTAAATGGAGCCATGGAATTCGATCAGGATTTACTCGAGCCCACTTATAAGTTTCGAAAAGGCGTTCCTGGAAGCAGTTATGCATTTGAAATTGGGAAACGTATGGAGGTTCCGGATATAGTCCTGAACCGTGCCCGAGAGATTATCGGCACCCATTCAGACAAGATGGGACAACTATTACTGGATCTTGAAAAAAGACTCAGCGAAACAGAGCAAGCACGTCAGACCTATGAAGACTTGCGCACTGAAGCCGAAAAAAGTCAGCAGGAATATGAGCAACGCTCTTCAGACCTACGGCGTCAAAAAGCACAAAAGCTTGAAGAAGCTTATCTCGAGGCCGAACGCATTCTAAAATCGGCCAATCAACGCATAGAACAGGCCGTAGAAACCATTGTGCAACAGGGACGAATCGACCGATCCAAGATCAAAGAAGCACGGACAGTGGTGGAACAGGAGAAGCAAAGAATCTCTGAAAAAAAGAAAACGATAAAGGCTAAGGCTATCCCGCCTACTCAATTTCGGAAAGAAGATCTACCACCCCTTGGTTCCATAATCGGTCTGGTAGGATCCGCTTCAGAAGGCGAATTAATTGAAGTAGAGGGGCATCATGCCGTCTTGTTGATGAATGGATTGCGGATTAAAACCCCATTGAATAAACTCCGCCTTACTGGAACTTCCCAACCTTCTGCTGTAAAAAAAGGAAAGAAGTCCCCTCGGAAAAAAGGAATCGTAAAGAACCAAACTATTCAGTCCTTATTGGATAAACCCGTTTCGATGAGTCTGGATCTTCGAGGAAAACGAGGGAATACAGCCATCGAGGAACTCACACACTATCTGGATCACGCCATTGCCCGTGGATTATTCCGAGTGGAAATTATCCATGGTACCGGTGAGGGAGTTTTAATGAAATTGGTTGCCGAATATCTGTCGGTGCGTAAAGGGGTGAAGCATTTTGAGGCAGCCCCTTATGACCAGGGCGGACCGGGGAAGACTCTGGTAACGCTTGGGTAAAAGGATCAAAAAGCGTAACCGGCACCTATATAAAGCCGAGTTGACTCATCGGAAAATCCCACGTCCAACCGCAGAAAGAAGTTTTCACTGCCTACCCCCATGACCCCTCCAAATCCATAACTTATGTGAAGATCCTCAAAGATCTGCTGTGATTTGGTGGCAATCTGAGGCTCTCTGTGTGCATGTTCCGCAAAATCCCCAAATACTCTCCCCATATCCCAAAAAAATTGTCCACCCAGGCGTAATTCCGCCCTCTTCCATTCTAGAAACCAGGAACGAAGTTCCGCCATGTAAAGCCATGAAGAATCCCCCTGGTATCGATTCAGGTGAGCACCCCGAAGTCCATCATGAGATCCTAAACGGGGTTGTAGCCAATGGGGCACCTTCCCAGTTGTATGGTGGAACTGAAGCTGCTGAGCAAAAATGATTTCCCCAAATAGAGGGAGTAAAAAAACGGGATAAAATCCATTAAGCGTCGCCTTCAAGAGATTCGCATCTACCTGTGAACTAGGAATGGAGGTCTGGAAGATGAATTCCGCAAAAATCCCCTTTCTGGGTAGTATTTCATGATTTCGGGAATCCAAACGGAGCCCGAAACCCGGTAAAATGGCCCCTGTCAGTGATCCGCCCAGTTCATCTATTGCAAATAGCGAAGTGGGGCTTTTGGATCTTG
>JAURMN010000036.1 GCA_030830725.1 Balneolales bacterium
GGTTCCCGTTGCTCTTAAAAATCTCGGTTATAAGACGACGGAGATTGATGCGATTGTCAAGTATGCCAAAGGTCATGCGACGTTCAAGGGATGTCCTCACGTTAATCAGGAAAGCCTGAAATCACACGGTTTCACCCAGGATAAATTGGATGCGTTGGAAGAAATTCTTCCAAGTACTTTTGATATCAAGTTTGCGTTCAATCAATGGACTCTTGGTGAGGATTTCCTTAAGCAGGATTTGGGAATTCCAGAAGAGGTCTACAACGATCCAATGTTTGATATGCTCAAGTACCTTGGATACAGTCGAGATCAAATTCAACAGGCAAATGATTATGTCTGTGGTACGATGACGGTTGAAGGAGCTCCTGGACTCAAGGATGAGCATCTTCCTGTGTTTGACTGTGCGAACAAGTGCGGAAGAATTGGAACTCGCTTCATTGCACCAGATGGACATATAAAAATGATGGCAGCAGCACAACCGTTCATTTCGGGTGCTATTTCCAAAACAATCAATCTCCCAAATGAGGCTACCGTTGAGGATATCAAAGAATCCTACATGAGTTCTTGGGAGTTGATGCTTAAAGCCAACGCTCTTTATCGTGATGGATCCAAGCTCAGTCAACCACTCAATTCTCTCAGTACTGTTTTTGAAGAACTGGATGAGGAATCAGATGAAGACACAGTCGCACAAGACAGAATCGTAGAAACAGCAGAGCGGATTATCACAAAATATGTTGCTGCTCGTCAAAAACTACCTTTCCGTAGATCTGGATATACTCAAAAGGTAAAAATCGCCGGTCAAACTCTCTATCTGCGTACAGGTGAGTATGAGAATGGCCAATTAGGTGAAATCTTTATTGATATGCACCGCGAAGGAGCTGCCTTCCGAAGCTTGATGAACTGCTTTGCGATCTCAATCTCACTTGGGCTTCAACACGGCGTTCCACTTGAGGAATTTGTGGACGCGTTCGTTTACACTAAATTCGAACCCAGTGGAATGGTTGCCGGTAGTCCACATATTAGGATGACGACCTCTGTTATCGATTATATTTTCCGTGAATTAGCCGTTACTTACTTGGGTATGTCTGATTTGGCGCATGTTCCACCAGAAGATATCATCCACAGAAAACTCCGTCCATCTGAAGAGGAGGATTTGGCAAGACACGTAATCGAAAATGAAGCACCAAAATCAACAAGATCGGTCAATCAGGTAGTTTCCGAGACTGTATCAACAGACCATGATCTAGCTCAGGCAAGATCCATAGCTCAAGTTCAGGACGAAGATTCAGACTTTGATCGAGCCAAACAGATGGGATATACGGGTGACACCTGCTCTGACTGTGGAAGTATGACCATGGTTCGTAACGGCACTTGTTTGAAATGTATTACCTGCGGGAGTACAACGGGTTGCTCGTAACGAGATACCTTCATATCAACTGATCATTTTTAACGTTCATCTTACTGACACTACCAGGCCTGTTCGGAGGACATCCGGACAGGCTTCTTTTATTTCTGATCTTATTTTTGAGTATTAGACTGAATTAATTGATGGGCTACTACCATATGAGGTAGTGTCAAAACACTGATTAGAACAAACGTTAAAGAAATAATCTGATTCTCCAATGAAAAGGATTGAGTTATCCACAAAAGTATTCCTAGACCTAAAAAAGACACCAAGCTAAAGGGGAGGGCCCTAAGATAAAAGCCTGTAAGAGTAAGTGGCTGCCCCAATTCCCTAAAAAAGCTTGTTATCTCGCCAATATGTCCAATGCTATGCCACAAAGCAAAATAGATTGCGAAAGAGGATAGCGGGGGAACCGTTAGAAACAGAATTGTGATTAGAAAGGCATCAATCGCGTAAAACAATTTCCCTTTTTGCGAAAGTGAACTGAAAAACAAAAAAAAGAGGGCAATAAAGATAAATTGAGTTAATACGAGTGTTTTTAGAACATAAGTGAAATTTGACAGCCACATCACGAACCAACTACTCTCTCCAACAGCGATTTCCAAAATCGGCATGACTTGATCTGGAAATGCCGTTAAAATCAATCCAATAATCAATATGCCCCTGGATACCGCTACTGAGTTTATCAAATAACGTATCCCTTCCACTTGATTATCGGCATGGTAAAAACCTTCCACATCCGCCTGCCCAAAATGTAAAACGGAGATAATCAGAAACAGGAGCAAACCAAGAGTGGGATAAACAACCCATAGACCACCAATCAATACCATCAGAACCAGATACCACCCATAAAAGATTAGGTGGTCTTTTAATCGGTTTCCCTGTTGAAATACATTTGCAGCGATAAGATGATCCAAGGCTCCATGTGGAATTCCTACAAATACAATTGAAAACGCTAAAATCCAAAGTTCGAATATGGAAAGAATCTCAGGGGCAAAAAGGACAAGGAAGATACTAAGGAGTGAAATCGTCACTGCAATTCCGTTTAAAACGAAGGTTTTATGTCTCATAATTAACTCCTTATGGATGAATTCGAGAAAAGTAATCAGGCTCCGTTTAGGATTCTTGATCTTAATTGATAAATCGCTTTTAGAAATGGCATGTAGGGCAATGTTGAGAATATCTTTAACTCCTCAAGAAAGTGAGTTCTTTCATCCAAAAACTTGAATACCAACTCCATAGAATTTTTTTTGAACAGGTCATGGAAGATTTTAACACCCATTTTAGGATCTTGATCCAGAATCGAAAGAAGCATCATGTCATAAATGCGAAAGCGATATCGTGATGCTCCGTCATGAAAAGGTTTTTCATTCTTTTCAAGACTCGTTACAATAGACTGTACCTGCTTTTGAATCCGCATAAACGTATAACCAGTGGATGGCTTAGTATGTCCGCCAACCATTCCAATACTCATCGTCCTAGGGTTTAGCCAAGATGCAAATCTTGTAGATTCCATGGGTATAGCACCCAGTTCTTTTCGAACTAATTGATAATCTTGATTTTGTAGATGAAATTTTTTCGAAAGATAGGCTTTGATTTGCTCCTCATAAGACTCTTCTGAAAGCATCGAGTCTGAAAACATGGTATGTTCGATAAGTGCATAATTCTTAGAAAAGGGAAGTATATAAAAAAAGGTTACGCCATCTCCTTGTTGGGTGTCAAAATCCATCAAAATCACTTCATCTTTATTGAAGATGGGCTTCTTTGTCTGAATCTCCCATCCCATAAAATGCTGAAGCAGTTCGATTTCTTTCTGGTTTCCCTTTGTCGGTTGCGGTTTTTTGATCACACTTTGAAAGCACCACTCTCCTGAATATTCACCTTTATTGGTGTAGATCGTGACCGATTTAGGTTGTGCGATTACCTTCTCTATGCTTGCTTTTAACAGAGTAATCTGAGGGGACTCTTGTATCTCGGATAATATCTTAGCTGTAAAATCCTCGCTTTTTACACAAAAATAGCGAAGGTTCTTTAGATTTGTATGAAAATGGTGATGAAAAGCTGTAACCGTGACCTCTTGCCAGCTTCTGTAGGCAAAATGGGTAACAGATTGTGATGGATCCGCCCAAAAACTCCAAGTCTTATCAATGGCGGGATCAAGCGTTTTATCAATGATTAGAATGCGTTTTGATGACAAAACATCTGAGGAGAGGAGGGCATGAGCCAAACTCAATCCAGCGGCTCCTGCTCCTGCAATAATGTAATCATAAGACGTAGAGGTAGACATATTTCAATATCCACAAAGAGATAAAAAAAAGCATCACCAGTTTTCTGATGATGCTTTTAAAAAATCAGAATCTCGAAAGACTCTAAAATCGAACAAATGGATAGAATTATCCTACTTTCCAGCCATCTGCTTCAGATTTTGCACGGGCAATCGAGTAAATCATTACACCGTAACCAGCTTTGGCTAAGATGTCGGCGATTGAATATCCAACTTGAATCCCAACAACAGTAGAACCTGCGTCTCCACCAATTGCAGGTAATAGATAAACGATTGGATAAAAGCCCCAAGTTGCAATTAATAATAATCGAATATTGCGGAAAAGAACAGCAACATGTCCGGCTTGATCTTCCATTGCTTTACCAAGCTCACCCCAAAGGATCCAAAGAATGTAGAAGAATGGGATAGAACTTAATGTACCCCATACGTAATACATCATGTCAGATTTATCTGCCATAATTTCACCTGGGTAACCAAGAGCGATCATTGCAGCTGCAGCAATAACCAGTTTTGGAAGCATTGAGGCGTTTTTCTCTTTAGAAAGTCCTAATACGAGAATTAACTCAACTAAAAGCAGTGGAACAGTGAGAAGCCAGTCCACATAACGATAGGCATCGTTAAATGGAGCACCCTCATAGTAAAAACCTTCCCAGCTTTGCAGGATTCGGAAGTAATGATAGGCTGCAATACCGACCACCAGTCCGGATACAATAAGAGAAATACGGTACTTCGGAGCGACTTGTGATTGTGCCATGTAAAAGAATACAAACGCTGCAAGCATCGAAGCGATCGTAAGCGAGAACATGTTATACACCAGTGAATATTCGCTGAATGTAAGTTCCATAGGTATGTTAGTTAGGATTAAGAATTATAAGGTGTGGTATTTTTGATATACCAAATCAAAAAACCGCTTCCACAACCTTATCGTTCCCAAAAGGAAACAATTTTTTACAAGGTTTCAAATAATTTTTAAAAAAAGAGACTAAAAAGACCTACTTAGGAAGGTCCGAGTATCGTAAGCGGCCAGCGATGTAATAATGATAGAGGATATTTCCATTCCAAAATACGGGTGGATCCTCTTGAATTATGCGTGAGGCGAGTTCTTGATTTCTCTTTTTTACCATGAGGGGTAACGATCGATAGAAGTCTCGGTGAGCTTTAAGTATCGATTCAATGGATTTCCAATTTCCCTTTGCCAGGTAATGGAAGGAAGAAATTCCGTCAAGAATCAACCGACTCAATATCCGAATCCACAATGAACCTCTTGGAGAATTCTTAACGATCATGAAGAGATTATTGCGAAAATTAAAATAGGTTTTGCGCGGATCTTCTCGATGCAAAGAACCTCCACCCAAATGGTAGACCTTGCTCTCAGGAACTACGATGATTCGTCCCCCATGATTCCAGATTCGCCAGCACAAATCAATTTCTTCCATATGAAACATAAAGTCCTCATCAAATCCTTTTCGGGCGAAAAAGACCTCTTTTCGGACGGCTATTGCGGCACCAGATGCCCACATAATCGGAATTTGATCCGCGTACTGTCCATGATCGACTTCTGTAAAATCAAAAATACGTCCACGACAAAAGGGGTAGGCATTACGATCGAGAAATCCTCCTGAAGCCCCGGCATACTCAAATTCATCTGGATATTTATCTGAATAAATAGCCGGTTGCGCCGAGCTGATATCGAGATTGGAAAACGCATTATCTAATTCATCAAGCCACTCCTGGCTAACACGTACATCATTATTTAAAAAAATAAGCACATCCTTTTTAGCTTCTGAAGCGCCTCGATTATTCCCCCCGCTATACCCGTAATTCTGATCGAATAAAAGATGCTTGCAGATCGGTGCGTTTTCCTTGATCCATTGCTTGGTACCATCACTAGAGGCATTATCTGCGATGAGAATTTCATCTTGACTGCGAATACTTTTTACCACGGATGGGAGATATTCTTTAAGATGATGCAGACCGTTCCAAGTAACAATAATGACGGAAAATGAGGTGCTCAAGAGTGGTGTTCGATTTTAAATTCGCTATTTTACAATTTCAATTAAGATAAGAACTGTCTATGAAAATCGGTTTAATATCCGACACTCACAATTATCTGGATCCTGCAGTAATTCGTCACTTTAAGAATGTGGATGAAATCTGGCATGCCGGAGATTTTGGAACATTCGATGTCGCCGAAAAACTCTCCCAAATAGCACCACTTGTTGGTGTTTATGGCAATATTGACGGAAAAGACATACGATCAGAGTATCCTCTTCATCAGAGATTTGAACGTAATGGAATGCGAATATGGATGACCCACATAGGTGGTATTCCAGGCCGATACTGTATCCCTGTACGAGATGAACTAGCTCAAACTCCTCCGAATCTCTTTGTATGCGGTCATTCACACATATTAAAAGTGGCAAGAGACCGAGAGTGTCAAAATATGATCTATTTGAATCCCGGTGCTGCAGGAACGCAAGGTTTTCAAACCGTACGAACGATTTTACGCTTCGCAATTGAAGATGCAGTGATTCGAAATATGGAGGTTATCGAACTCTCCTGATCGTTTGTTTTCTTCTTTTTAGAAGTTCTATAGTATGAAATGAGGAAAGTAAGACAAGAGGTATTCCGCCACCCGGATGTGTACTTCCACCAGTGAAATAGAGATTTTGGATTCGTTGATGAGCATTCCGAGGTCGTAAAAAAGCCGAAAAAAGCCCATTGGAAGAGGTCCCATAAATACTGCCCCTATTAGAGAAATAACGGGATTCAAATTCATGAGGAAGTATATCCTGACGAAATCGAATATGTTCAGACAGACCGTCCAGTCCACGGAGTTCAAGAAGCCTTATTAGTTGATCTCCATATTCGCTTGAACACGTAAGAGGTTGGCAGGGTGTGTTAACGAGTATAAATAGGTTTGAATGACCACTGGGAGCATCCTCTTGATCTGTTATGGAGGTGTTGGTCACATAAATCGTTGGGTCTTCAGGGCATCGTTTATCAGAAAAGATGTCGTCGAATTCTTTTTTGTAATCCGCAGAAAAGAAAATATTGTGGTGACGAAGTTGATCCCATGTTTTATCAACGCCTAAAAGTATGACATATCCTGAACTTGAAGGTTCTGTATTTCGTGCTCTTTGACGTTCCCTTTTGGTTGAATATTGGGAGAGAAGGTTTTGTATTGCATAGGTAGCATCTGCATTGCATACCACAAGATCGGCCTCAATCTGCTCTCCAGAGGTTAATATAACACTCTTTATGTGGTCTTTTGTACCCGTCATTTTGATTACCTCTTCTTCAAATCTCCACCTACACGAACTCTCATCACACGCTTTTTTTATGGCTTTCGCAATGGAATACATTCCTCCTCTGACATAAAATGCACCCATTCGAAGTTCAACATGTGGAATAACGTTCAGTGTTGCCGGGGCTTTGAAAGGAGAGGATCCGTTATAGGTTGTAAACCGTTTAAAAAACTGTCGTATATAGGGAGAATTTAGGGACCGATCAATTTTTTGACTTACTGTAGAAAAGGCATCAATTTGCAAGAGATTCAGTATAGGCAGGGATTTTAAGTCTGACCATTCAAAGAGAGGGTTCCGAAGAAACACATCCTTAGTTAGTGCATATAATCGAGTAGAATAATTCAGAAACTCAGTATAATTGTGCTCATCTTCAGGTGCAATCCGCCGGATTTCGTCAATTGTTTTTTTCTCATCTGCCCAATTTTCAAACGTTGTTCCGTCTGAAAATTCGTAATGGCACAAATGCTCTAACTCGACTAGGGTTAGATAATCTTCTAGCTTTCGCCCACATCGTTCAAATAATTCTTTGAGTAAGAAGGGCATAGTGAGAAGACTTGGTCCGGTATCAAATCGATATCCAAAACCGTTAACTTCTCCCATTTTACCCCCAATACGGTTATTTTTTTCAATAATGGTTACTTCAAATCCCTGCGAAGAGAGTAATAAAGCCGTAGATAACCCACCCATTCCGGCTCCTACAACAACGGCTTTTTTCATCAGTTAAGTGGCTTTTAATGACAGCAGAGTGACATTTTCAATGTGATAAGTCTGCGGGAACATATCGACAGGTTGAATGATTTGAACATCGTAACGCTCTTTAAGCATTCCTAAATCACGAGCCAAAGTAACAGGATCGCAGCTTATGTAAAGGATTTTGTGAAGCCCACTACCAAGTAATTGTTGAATCACATCAGGGTGCATTCCGGCACGGGGTGGGTCAGTAATCAGCACATCATTGGGTTGTATGCCACCTGGAAACGCATGTTTTAAAAGAAAGTCTTCAGTCAGAATTTTGCTACTGTCACCAGCGACAAATGTGCAATTTATGATTTCATTGAGTTGAGCATTTTCTCGAGCGTACTCCACAGATTCTTCCACCAGCTCTACCCCCGTACACTCCTTAAATAGATCGTGCATAGTAAGGGTTATGGACCCAACTCCACAATAAAGATCAAGTAGACGAGCGGATTGGTTATTATTCTCATGATGTGTCAGCAGTAAAAACTCTCTGGCTGTATTAAATAATTTCTCCGCTTGAAGCGTATTTGTCTGAAAAAAAGTCTGAGGTCTGATCCAATATTTGTATTGACCTAATTGTTCCAGGATTTTTCCATTCCCATGAGTGATTATTTCCCTTTTTCCATATGAAACCGGACTTCGCGTATCATTTACCGTATATAAAAGGGTTGTAATGATTGGAAATTGTCCCACAAGGTGCTCTGTAAGCTCATAAAAGATCTCATCGTTTTCACCATTTGTGATCAGATTTACCATCCATTGATTCGTTTTGGGTGAGTTTCGGATTACCAGGTGTCTCAAAAATCCCTGATGCGTAACGGGATCATACGCGGTGATCCCACGCTTTGTCATCCAGGATCTGACAGTTGCTAAAATAGAATAGGAGTGAGAATCCTGAAGATGACATTCTTGCAGATCCATGATTTTATCAAATCTTCCAGGAGCATGTAAGCCTGCGTAAAAACCATCTTTAGGAAATTCAACGCCGGAATGGATTTCGTCGGGGGTAAGCCATTTACGAGGACCAAAACTATACTCCATCTTATTTCGATATCCAAGTGCCTTGTCACAAGCAATAATATCTCTCACTACAGAGGGATTGAGTCCTGCGGTATGAACCATTACGTCTCGCACTTGTTCAGTTTTGAAACTTCTTTGTGCATCAAGAGTAGCGTGCTGCCACGTACACCCTCCGCAAAAACCTGCATGTTGACAAAGGGGTGTAGTCCGTTGATTGGAATTTTTAATGCGTTGAACAACAATACCTTCCGCATAATTCTTCTTCTTTTTAATTATACGAACTTCAACATTATCTCCAGGTAAAGTTCCCGGAACAAAGAGAACCATCCCGTCCACTCTACAAACTCCCTTACCCTTGTAGGCAACCCTCTCAATCTCAACTTGAATTTGACTACCTTTTTTGATCATCTCAAAAGAATTACTGAGTTAGAAACATCCGTCAAATTCAAGAAAAAACTTATTTAGTCTGACAAATTCCAGTTAAGTAGATTTTTTGACTTTCGAGCTCTCCAACCCGTTCTGTCAACGATTCTTTCACGTAATCATTCAATTGAGCCATTGATCGTACGACTGATTCAAGAAAAGCTATTGCTATTTTTGGATGGCGTTTTTTTAAAGTATCGTAATCCGGTTGAAAGAAACCATAAATAACGCATTCAGATTCACACATGGCCGTAGCTTCCCTTCGGCTTGAATAATTAGGTGTTATAAACCCAAAAGAATCGGGCTTGATTAATTCATGGACGATATTTTCAGTGGGTTCATCCGGATTCCTTATTGTAAGGGTTACTTTCCCTTCCTCAAGGAAATAAATTCCCGTAGCAGGATCATTCTGATGGTAGACTATCTCACCTTGTCGATAGGTTCTTCGATGACATAACTTAATAAACTCCAACCTTTCAAGGGTAGAAAAATTTTCAAATAATGGGTTGGTATAGAGGATCGAAATTTTTTGACGGAGCGTTTTCATGTTGGGAAAATAGCGAAGATTCGTTTAAAAAGAGTGACCTATACCGAAGTTGAAATACATTTTACGATTCTGTAACCATCCCTGTTGTAAATCATGAACTCGAAAAGCAAAATCAACTCTGGCCACGACAAAATCCCAATCAATACGTACACCGAGTCCAGAGGAAACGGCTACTTGCTTGTAGAAAGAATCGAAAAAAAATGTTCCATTTCGGAGTAGATTACTATTTTGATCATTTTTCAGCTGATTCGAAGGTCCATACCAGGTGTTGCCGGCATCAACAAACAAGGCTGTATGCCAATTTCCAGAGAGTGTGTTTTCAAATGCCAATGTTCTTAGCTCTGCAAATGCGGCCAGTTTGATTTCCCCACCATTAATGGTCACTCTTTCAGGAGGAATCATTCCTGGGCCGAGTCGGAATGGGGCCCAGGCCCGAATATCATTACTTCCACCTGCAAAAAAGCGCTGGTTTAACGGAACCGATTGACTTGCACTAAATGGCTGTGCAAATCCACCAAACACTCGCCATGCAAAAACCCAGTCTGATGAAAAACTGTAATATCGTCGATAATCGGCAGTCAGTTTCACGAACTGATTATAATCAAGTGCATTCGATGAAATCTTAAATGGGGACGGCAAATTCCCTTCCACAACAGTTGGAGTCACGAAAAATCGATCCACGAGATAGGGGAGATTACCTCCAATCGTCAACGACAATTCAGTCAATTTTCCACGATCTCTCTTAATTATATCGGTATCCATAAACCGATGAGTGTAGCGTATCAACGAATTGATTTGGGGTCTAAAATCTTCCTTAATCCGAATGATCTGAAGAGTATCATCTGGAAATTGTAGATTTAAGCTCTGCTCAAACTCAGGGGATGGATCCGTATCCACTACAGCTAATTCAAAGAAATCAAGAAAACTGGATCGCTGTGCCGTATGATTAATTTCAAATCGAGTATTGAATCGAATATCCGAATTGATGTTAAAGTAGAGTTGATTAGCTCTAGTGTAGAGAAGTGAGTAACGGGTGACTGAATTTCTAAAAAAAGGTTGTTGATCCAACGATGCAAACGGCCAATTTATTCCTGGGACCGTGTATTGAACAGTGGCGTCGTAACTTTGAAATATCGTTGCTTCAGTAGTGGACGGGGAGTCGTCACTTGTTGACGTACTGGTGACCTGTTCGAGTGTAGATGACGGAACAAACTCAAAGCTGGAGTTCAGTTGAAAACGAAAGGACTCTGCCCTCCGAAACGCATTGTTATTTGTGTATACGACTCCGATTCCACTTCCATACCCGTAGCGCTCCATTCCAAATAGCTCGAGTCTAAGAGAGTGTCTGGGCAAAGCCTGTAAGTCAAAGAAAACAGGTAAAAAAAGAGAGTCATTTCCATTTGAAACTGGATCCAGCAAACCAAATCGGTTTAGACGAAGCATTTCAAGACTCTGTAATTCTGAAATGGAGTTTTGTAGAAGTTGCTGATTGAACAGATCTCCCGGTTTAAAATTGATATTTCTTACGATGGCTACTGGATCCACTAACGCCGTGGAATCAAGTACTACAGTTATCCCTTTTCGCAATACATTTGGATAACGAATCGATCTATTGGGTAGCAATCCAGACTCTAAAAATCCACTTTGTCCCGCTGTGGGAGTTCCTGTTTCAGGCCCTCTTAATTCAATCTCAACATCGCCAAACTGAAACTGATTTCCAGCATGAATCTGGAATCGAATATCATACACATAAGCACTTAATGAGTCTTTTCGAGCCAGTACTTGAATCGAATCCCGTAACACGGCTGCAAAACCGTTCTCCTTTAAAAAATTGAGTAGTCTATCCTGCTCGTCACGCAATTCCTGTACTGAATAGTCTCGATTCAAGACTACAGTGGAATCATTAGAAATTGTTTTAACGGGAAGTCCTGATGTTATATACTCATTGATTCGATTGTTTTGAATTTGAGAAGGGAAACCTGAGTAGGAAAAGGTCCTGACTAGTGATTGAGGACCTTCATCGATCGTGAAGATTACTCTAATCTTTCTATTGCGACTTCGTTGTATTCGATAGGATACAGATGCTTCAAAAAAACCGATACTTTCATAATAAAGAATGATTCGTTCCACATCCGTTTCTGCCACTGCAGAGTCGAATAAAGAGGGTTCTTCTCCGTAACGGGATCCTGTGATATTATATATAAATACCCAGGGAGTTAGAAAATCGATTCCAAATAGTCTACGATTTGTCTGGGTTCGAATCAGTTGCTCTAATGTACCGGAAGAGACGGAATTATTCCCGTTGAATCGAATATGTCGAATGATGAGCTGTTGATCAGAAACAGCGAGTGAATCTGGAGAAGTCTCAGGTGTATTCTTTGAATAGAGTGGTGCAGCTAGTATGAACTGCACCATAACGAGAAGTAGTAAGGTGAAGTGCCTTTGGTAGCAATAAGAGAAAAGGCTAATCACAAAAATTCTATTTATGATGTTGGATTATACATCATCATAATCAAACCCTTCATCTTCTTCACCATGAAAAAAGTCTTCTTTTCGTATATAATCAGGCCAAATATCTTCTATACTTTCATAAAGTACTTCTTCTCCGTCTTCCAACTCGTCCAACTCCTCAAGATTGGAAATCAATTGTTGTGGAAGCCCGTTTCGTTCAGCCCACTCAAGGAGCTCTTCTCTGGTTGCAGGAAACGGAGCGTCATCGAGTGCCGCAGCAAGTTCAACTGTCCAAATCATAATCTTGTTCTTTTGTTAAAAGGTAGAATGATCTTCAATACCTGATCTAGCTCTGATTTATTAAAGGTTCGAAAAAATTTCAATAAACCTGGGCGGAAAGTATGAAATATTTTAATACAGTTGCGACAGGTGGTATATATTTTATTATCTTTTTGTCACAATTAATACCAATGGAGGTCATCTTATGAATATGGGCGCGTGGGAGTGGATTATTATTCTTTTAGTTATTCTGTTGCTTTTTGGAGCAAAGCGAATTCCTGATCTGGCCAGGGGATTAGGACAGGGATTACAGGAGTTTAAAAAAGCATCCGATGATGTAAAAAAAGAGATCGAGAAAGGGAAGAAAGATGTCATGGATGCTGGTTCTTCTACTAAAGAAACTGATAAAAAAGAGTCAGAGTCGAACTCCTGATCTTTTATGTACACGTCTATTCTTAAGATCCAAAATGCGTTAATCAAGAAGACATTATCGCTTCCTGAATTGGTCAAAGGGTACCTTGGAAAAATTGAGTCGCATAATGGGGATCTTAACATCTTGATCGAAGTACAAGCGGATGAAGCAATTTCCCGTGCTGAAGAAATTCAACTTAAAATTAATCAAGGGAAAGCGGGAGCACTAGCTGGATGTATCTTGTCTCTTAAAGACGTCTATGCACAAAAAAATCATCCTTTGACTTGTGGGTCCTCGATTTTAAAGGGACTTACAAGTGTTTATGATGCAGAGATAGTGGATCGATTGACTAGTCAAGATGCGATTATCATAGGTAGAGCCAACATGGACGAATTTGCCATGGGCTCCTCAAATGAACATTCCGTATATGGTCCAACACGAAATCCGCTGAACCCTGATTACGTGCCGGGAGGGTCCAGTGGTGCAAGTGCGGCTTCCATTGCTGCTCAGTTTTGCAATGCATCTATTGGATCAGACACAGGTGGATCCGTAAGACAACCTGCCTCCTATACGGAAACAGTTGGTTTAAAGCCTACATATGGTCGAATCTCGAGACATGGACTTGTTGCGTATGCTTCTTCTTTTGATTCTGTCGGACCAATGGGATCGTCCGTTAGTGATGTTGCCCAATTATTGCAGGTCTTGGCTGGTGAAGATGAAAAAGATAACTCCAGTTCGTCTAATCCACCTGGGGATTATGTCACTGCCGTTACTCAAGAACATCGTTCCTTTACTATTGGTATTCCCAGTGAGTACTTTTCAGATGGATTAGATCCTGAGATTCATCGTAAAGTAGACGAGATTATCCAAATAGCTGAAAAAGAGGGTCATTTACTCAAAAAGGTCTCTCTGCCATATACTCAATATGGGCTGGCCACATACTACATTTTGGCTACTGCAGAGGCATCCAGTAATTTGGCAAGGTATGATGGAATACGGTTTGGAAATCGAAAAATGCCCACTGATTCAACTTCTTTGAGGGATCTTTATATCGAGACTCGCACACAGGGTTTTGGTGATGAGGTCAAAAGAAGGATTCTCCTCGGTACCTATGTACTGAGCAAAGGATATTACGATTCTTATTACGGAAAGGCTCAAAAAGTCAGAAGATTAATCCGAGAAGATTTCCTACGTGCTTTTGAATCTGTCGATATCTTATTATCACCCGCAACTCCGACCACAGCTTTTAAACTTGGAGAAAAAGCAGATCCGCTTTCCATGTACCTGAATGATGTATATACCCTCCCTGCAAACTTGGCGGGAATCTGTGCGATCAGTATTCCGGCTGGAAAACATAGCAATGGGATGCCCTTTGGTATTCAATTTCAAGCTGGTTCCTTCCAGGAGGAAAAACTTCTCCATTGTGCAGCACAATTCGAACGATACCTGAACCATTGAATCGACGATAATGAACCGACTTTCTGGACAAAGAGTCCTCATTACGGGCGCATCATCAGGAATAGGCCGTGAAACCGCTCGATTGTTTGCTGAATCGGGATGCTCCTTAATTCTCAATGGCCGAAGAGAGGAAAGATTGACAGCTCTCCAGCAAGAACTATACTCGGATTACCCATTAATTGAGATTGATCTATTGCTAGCTGATGTCCGTCACGAAGAAACGATTTCACGCTTTTTCACATCCTATCCTAAAACGATAGATATCCTGATCAACAATGCAGGATTGGCATTATCAACCGATCCGGTGCATCTTGGAGATCCAAATGAGTGGCGAACGATGATAGAGACCAATATTATGGCTCTTTTGACATTTACACAGCACGTTGGTAAAAGAATGATTCGCCAAAATTCGGGACACATTATTAATCTCGGATCCTTGGCAGGAGTTGAAACCTATCCAGGTGGTACGGTCTATACCGCCACTAAACACGCCGTCAGGGCCATCACCATGGGCACTAAAAAAGATTTTCACGGCACTCCTGTGCGAGTAAGTTCCGTCTCTCCGGGACTGGTCGAAACCGAGTTTAGTATTGTACGTTTTAGAGGCGATAAGAGTAAGGCGGGCCAGGTATATCATGGAATGGACCCTCTCACCGCAATCGACATTGCGGAGATTGTTCATTTCATTGCCAGTAGACCAGTGCATGTAAATATCATGGATGTTTTGGTTCTTCCAGTAGATCAATCTTCTTCCCAAATGGTTCATAGGAAGCCGTAAGCCATTATGCCAAAGATTCATTCCCATGTTAAACTAACGCTTTCACTTCAAGAGTCTCTTCATGAACTAGCGATCGCTGAACTATTGGATCTTGATTTTGAGGGTTTTGAATCTTCAGAGGAGTATTTGATTGCATGGATAGAGTCAAGGCAAATGGACGATGTAAAAAGAAAAGAAATTGAAAATTTTCTGTTTGCCCTTGATCCTTATGTGAATATCCAATCAGAAGAAATAGAGGACCGGAATTGGAATGAAATTTGGGAATCCACCATTCAACCCATTCAACTTGGAGAGTTTCTTATCCGTCCAACCTGGTCGACACCCATTCGTGAATCTTCCCTAATTGAATTGGTTATTGATCCCAAAATGTCATTTGGTACTGGGACACATGCTACAACATCCTTAATGTTGCGCTACTTGGATGCAC
>JAURMN010000037.1 GCA_030830725.1 Balneolales bacterium
ATTCGATTTTCTATATAATCCTAATTGTTTTACAAAACTGTGTGGAACCTTGCCTAAAGGTGTGTTATTGGTGTGACCTCCGGGAACGGGAAAAACGTTATTGGCCAAAGCTACAGCGGGTGAAGCGGATGTTCCTTTTTTCTCCCTGAGTGGATCGGATTTTGTGGAGATGTTTGTAGGAGTTGGAGCAGCTCGTGTTCGCGATTTATTCAAGCAAGCCAAAGAAAAAGCCCCATGTATCATCTTCATCGACGAAATTGATTCGATTGGACGAAGCCGGGGTCGTGGAATGATGATGGGGTCCAATGATGAAAGAGAAAATACTCTGAATCAGCTCCTTAGTGAAATGGATGGATTTAACTCGGATAAAGGGGTCATCATTATGGCGGCTACGAACCGCCCGGACATACTCGATTCTGCACTTTTAAGACCAGGTCGTTTTGATCGTCAGATTTTGATTGATAAACCGGATTTAAACGGGCGTGTGAAAGTTTTAGAAGTACATGCCAAAAAGTTAAAACTAGCCGAGACAATTGATCTGAGGCTGTTGGCTTCTCAAACACCGGGATTTGCCGGTGCCGAGTTGGCCAACTTATGTAATGAGGCCGCTCTAATTGCAGCCAGACGAAATAAAAAGAAAATCGAAATGGAAGATTTTCAGGATGCCATCGAACGTGTCGTGGCCGGTTTGGAGAAAAAGAATAAGCTTATTAGTCCACAAGAGCGAGAAATCGTAGCCTATCATGAATCAGGCCATGCAATTGTTGGGTGGTTTCTGCAGTATACCGATCCGGTGTTAAAAGTAAGTATTGTGCCTCGTGGATTGGCAGCATTGGGATATACACTACAAACTCCACTAGAGGATCGATTCCTTATGACGGTTGAGGAATTAAATGACCGTATTTGTGCACTTCTTGGAGGGCGAGTCGCAGAAGAAATTATTTTTGGGAAGATCTCAACCGGGGCTCAGAACGATCTGGAAAGGATCACCAACCTTGCTTACGCCATGGTTGCAGAATATGGAATGAGTGAAGAATTGGGCTATATCTCCCTCACGGATTCAAAAAACCCTGAAAACTCGTACGGATTCAATAAGAGATATTCTGAATTTACAGCGCAACAGATTGACGAAGCTGTTCGGAAGATTATTCAAAAGAATCACAAGAGAACGATTGAGTTGCTAACGAAATACAAAGTACAACTCGAGCAGATGGCCAAAACGCTTCTTCAGAAAGAAGTGCTCACCCACATTGATCTAAAAAACATGTTGGGACCACGTCCATATGGGACGGCGATGGAACAGATCTATGATGAGGCGCATACGCGGTCAATGACAACGGATTCTGCATCGCCGGATTCCGCGCAAAGTGATGAACCAAGTACATCTATACTTGAAAAAGGTCCCACTGTGAATGACCCAGAACCTGTGGATCAATCCTCCACAGAGAACTGAGGTTAGGTCTGTTAGGGATTATGACGTAATGTCGATCATTACCGACTTTGCCGGTCAGGAAGGGTTAGGGATCACAGTTGAGGATATCGATAACTCAGGAAGCAAGCCACTGGATAGCCGTCAACGTCTTGAGTCTGGCGACTTAGACATTGCCAACAACATTTGGTATGGCTTTGCAGCAGGAAACGGGCTCGCTGACTTTGCTCCATAAGACTTCATGCAAACTTACTTGGCATCCTCTGGTCAGGTTATTGCCGATCCTAAGCTGCGAGGCATCTCCCGCGAGACTGACGGAGGTCTTGACCCACGCCCAGCCACCGACAGCCCGGTAAATGGTGCTTCACTTAAAAACCTGACCAATTCATGGTTTGATAAAGTCACCTACATGGGTGCATTTAGTTACAATAACTGGGCACACGGTTGGTCAGCTCTTTCTGAAAAAGGCTACTTCGGTGAGGGGCAAATGAACGTTTCTACAGAAGATGTTCGCACAGAACTTCCATCTGACTACAGCCTTGAGCAGAACTATCCGAACCCATTCAACCCTACGACACAAATCAGCTTCACATTACCTAGCGCACAAAATGTGAAACTGGATGTTTATGACATGTCAGGTCGTTTGGTTGCAACATTAGTAAACGGAATGCGCTCAGCTGGTGTCAACACCGTCACATTTGATGCATCTAACCTTTCTAGTGGTGTTTATATGTACCGCTTGACAGGTGCAGAAGTGATGTTGACCAACAAAATGACACTTCTGAAATAAGCTGTAAAACTTTCAAAGAAACTCGTCTCACATGAAAATGTGAGGTGTGCTGATCACCAGGAAGGCTTTGGGGAACCGAAGCCTTCTTTTTTTTTGTTATATCCTTTAGAGGATTTGAATTACTTCTTCAAAAAACCTCGATACATGTACCTCTTTTAGCTATTTTACCTCAATCTATCCATAATCATGACCTTTGCCACTCGAAAAGTCCACTTCAATGCCGCACACCGCTTACATAATCCAAATAGGAGTGAGGAGTGGAATCAAACGACCTATGGGCTATGTAATCATGCTAACTGGCATGGGCACAATTATGTCATGGAAGTAACCGTCGCTGGAGAACCAGATCAAGATACCGGCTATCTAATCGACTTAGGAGAACTAAAGTCGATTATTGAGAAGCGAATTTTGATTCCGTGTGATCACAAAAATTTAAACCTGGATGTTCCCTTTTTACAAGATATTAACCCGTCCACCGAAAACCTTGTGAAGGTATTCTACCATCAATTAAAGACTGATGTGGAGTCGGCTGCATCCAAAGGGGTGGTGCTTTACAGTATTAAACTCTTCGAGACGGAACGAAACTCCGCTGAATATTGTCCTTTTAAGAGACTTAGCTAAACGTGACGGTAGCGCTTCTCTTTTTTTCGCAGATGATACTATACAACCTGTATGTATCTCCTCTGCATTGTGTCCTAGGAAGCAAACGCGATTCATTCAAAGATCTTCAGTAATAACTTATGATTACAACTGGCCTTCGCCGAATTTACGATCCAACTTTCACCGTAACGGATACCTACAAAGATTCGCTTCCGGATCTCCAAAATGGCCCAGCATCCCTGATTGAAGGGGCAAACGTACCGATTCAACAAGTTGGGATCTCCAATTTTAGACTTCCTCTTAAAGTGAAATCTCCTGAAGGTCAGCCTTTGTTGCTCGAAGTTTCCGTGGATGGATATGTATCCCTGGATGCCGGGAAAAAAGGCATTAATATGAGTCGGATTATGCGAACTTTCTACAAGTTCAAAGACCGAGTTTTCCATCTTGATCTACTCGAGGAAGTCTTGCATACCTACAAAGAGGACTTGGATGCTCAGGATGCGTTCTTGCGTCTTTCATTTTCTTATCCGATGCTGATGGATAGCTTGCGTTCTGAGATGCAGGGATATCAATATTATGATGTGGCAATGGAGGGACATGTAAACGCAGAAGATGTGTTCATGAAATTTATGCATCTTGATTTTGTATACTCAAGCGCCTGTCCATGCTCCTATGAACTTTCAGAGCATGCGCGAGAAACACGTAATGTAGCAGCCATACCACATAGTCAACGCAGTGTCGCTAATGTAACGGTTGAATTAAAAGACTCGTTTTTCGTCGAAGATCTGGTGCAAATTTGCCGAAATGCCCTAAAAACAGAAACCCAAGTGATGGTTAAGCGAGAGGATGAACAAGCCTTCGCAGAACTCAATGGGGCCTATCAAAAATTTGTGGAAGATGCAGCTCGACTGCTCTATGATGAACTCAATTCCTATAATAGCATCCAAGACTTTGTGGTTCGCTGTTCTCACATGGAAAGCCTGCATTCCCACGACGCAGTTAGTCGGATTTGTAAAGGCGTCCCTGGAGGACTTAGATAGGGCAGAGAGAACAATACAGCAGGAAATATTTAAGGGCATTCCTGAAGATAGAATGCCCTTATTTATGCCTAATATCCCTTAAATACCAAGTGCACTTTTTACTAGATTCTCCTGCTCAGCTTGGTGTACCTTCATTTGACCCGCTGCAGGGGAGGCTGAAGCAGGACGACCTGCATAGTGTAATTTCTGTCCAGCTACAAGCAATTCAGCCATCCGAGGAGCTGCAAAGAACCAGGAACCCATATTCTTAGGTTCTTCCTGGGCCCAAACGATTTCGTTAGCCTGTTCAAAGGTGGAGAGGATGTTTTGGATATCCTGATCTGGGAATGGATACAACTGTTCCACCCGAATGATGGCGACACTCTTATCGAGTTGGTGCTGTTCGCGAGCTTCTAATAGATCATAGTAGACCTTACCAACGCTGAAAATCACTCGTTTAACATCCGAAGAATGTACAGCCTCATCTTTTAATATCGGATGAAACGTACCGTTAGCCAGTTCAGAAATAGAGGATACCGCTTTTGGATGACGTAGCAGACTCTTTGGCGTCATGATGACGAGGGGTTTCTTCGGCTCCTGCATGACCTGCTTACGTAGAACATGGAAATACTGAGTCGGAGTAGTGAGATTTACAACTTGAATGTTGTCTTCGGCTGCTAACTGTAAAAAGCGCTCCAGGCGAGCAGAGGAGTGCTCCGGTCCTTGTCCTTCATAACCATGAGGCAGATTCAATACCAATGAAGAGTGTTGACCCCACTTGGCTTCGCTAGCAGCCAAATATTGATCAATAATAATCTGAGCACCATTAGCGAAATCCCCAAACTGGGCTTCCCAAATCACCAAGGCATTAAGTTTTGTGGCAGAATAACCAAATTCAAAACCCATGGCTGCAAATTCACTTAGGAGTGAATTGTAATTGTAAAATGGAGCTTGACCCTCTTTGAGGTGATTAAGTGGCACAAATGACTGCCTGGTCTCTGTTCCGTGCAGCTTTGCGTGACGATGAGAAAACGTTCCTCGCTCTACATCCTGACCGGTCAAACGGATTGGTGTTCCTTCGACCAATAGCGAACCCATTGCAAGACCTTCTGCAAATCCCCAGTCAATTTTTTGCTCATCACTTGCCGCAAGTTCAGCGCGTTTTGCGAGCTGACGCAACAACTTCGGATTTGCATCGAAATCTTTTGGGACGGTATTGAGTTTTACGGCAATATCGTGCAAAAGCTCTTCTGAAACTCGGGTATCGGGTGTGGCAGCGCGATTACGCTGAATAGATTCAGAACGATCCAATAATCTTTCGGTGACTTCGAGGGCAGGAGTCGATTTGGCATCTTCAAAAGCCTGATTAAGTAACTCCTCAAACTCATCAAAAATCTTTTGCACCTCATCCTGTGTAAAATCACCTCGTTTGAGCAGATAATTCATGTAGTGATCGCGAACCGTTGCATGGGTTTCGATCTCCTTGTACATACCGGGTTGTGTAAATGCCGGCTCGTCTCCTTCGTTATGACCATGTTTGCGGTAACACACCAGATCGATGATTACGTCTTTACCGAATTTCTGTCTATACTCAAGAGCCAATTTCATGCTGTGTATTGCTGCTTCGGGCTGGTCTCCATTGACATGAAAGATGGGGGCAATAATCGTTTTGGCCAAATCCGAAGCATACTGGGTAGAGCGTCCATCTTCGGGAAGCGTTGTGAATCCGATCTGGTTGTTAATGACCAAGTGAATGGTTCCGCCGGTTTTATACCCTTTTAGCAACGACATGTTCAGCGTTTCAGCTACCACTCCCTGTCCGGCAAAAGCCGCGTCCCCGTGAATGAGGAACGGTACTACTCGCAGGTGGGCATCCCCAGCCTCATGATAATCCTGTGTTGCACGTGTTGCCCCTTCTACCACCGGATTCACCGATTCCAAATGGGACGGATTCGGTAGCAATTCCAGTTCAATCTCCTGCCCGTTTTCAGTTTTGTGAATCCCACGAGCGCCTAGGTGATATTTTACATCGCCCGAACCTTGAATTGTGCTCGGATCTACGTTTCCTTCAAATGCCGCAAAAACTTTTTGATAAGGCTTTTGAAGGATATTGACGAGTACGTTTAGTCGCCCCCTGTGGGCCATGCCAAAGAAAAACTTCTCGACACCCATATTTCCGGCTTCTTCCAACATAAAATGCATCATCGGAATCACGGTATCAGCACCTTCCAATGAAAAGCGTTTATGCCCCACATATTTTTTGTGAAGAAACTGCTCGAACGCCATGGCTTGGTTAAGCTTATGCAGAATCGATTTCTTCTGATCCTTAGTCAATTGCGGGCGATTCAGGGTCGACTCCATGCGTTCTCTGAGCCAGCGACGCTCTTTCAGATCCAGAATATGCATGTATTCCGCGCCGATATACCCACAATAGGTCTCTCGCAGCAGCTGAACGATTTCACGCAATGTAGCTTTTTCTTTACCCCCAAGTCCGCCACAATAGAATTCTCGATCCAAATCCCAGATGGAAAGATTGAAATACTCCAAATCCAGTTCAGGTCTGCGAGTGCTGATTTGATGAAGTGGGTCGAGATCCGCATGACCATGTCCGCGTATGCGATACATAAAAATGAGTCTCCAAACGGCAATGGCGCGACGATCCTCTTCCAGATCATCCCGGCCGCCACCCATTAATGCGGAATAGGTATCACCACCAGAAGGCATTGGCTCGTACGGGATCTCCAGATCAAAGAAAATTTGATCGTAAAAATCATCCAATCCGTTTAACAATGAATGAATTTTCTGAAGAAATAATCCCGATTCTGCACCCTGAATAATACGGTGATCATACGTACAGGTGATGGTCATAACCTTACTGACACCCAATTGGTTCAATACCTCTTGGCTCATGAATTGATATTCTGCCGGATAATCAATCGCACCTGTGGCTATAATGGCGCCCTGACCACTCATCAGTCTTGGTACAGACGATACGGTGCCCAGAGTACCTGGATTGGTGATTGAGATGGTGGTATACTGGAAGTCGGATATTTCTAGTTTACCTGTACGTGCTTTCTCCACCATATCGGCATAGGCATAAAGAAATTCACGAAAATTCATCTGGTCTACACCCTTGATGTTTGGCACAACCAGATTGCGAGACCCATCTTTATTGGCAACATCTACGGCTATCCCCAAATTGACCTGTCCCATATCCACTCGCATCGGTGCACCGTCTTGAACGATGTAGGAGCGATTCAAATTTGGGAACTCTTTCAAAGCCTTGATGACAGCCCAGGCGATAAAATGGGTAAAGGAAGCTTTGGGTTCCAAACGATCAGAAAGATGTTTATTAATGATCGTTCGATCCTCTGAAAGCATTTTCACTGGGATCACACGAAGCGAGGTGGCGGTAGGGACGGATAAGCTTTCATCCATATTCTCCGCAATCTTCGACGCTATCCCTTTCATTTTTTCTGTGGAGGCACTTTCAGGAAGTTTCGGAGTAGGTTTAGCTTTTACTCCCTCTCCAGAAGTGATTGAGACAGCAGAGGCATGCGTTCCATTTGCAGGAACTGAAGGAACTATCGAGACTCCGTTTGCAACAGATGTAGCTACGGGTGCAACGGCTCCAGATCCATTTGAAGAAGGGGTAGATTTACCTTCAAGATCGTCAAAATAGCTTTTCCAATACTGTGGAACCGAGTCCGGGTTCTGTTTGTATTGCTCAAATAACTCCTCAACAAGTGCGGTATTGGGACCAAAAATAGCCTCTAAATTTTCCAAAGAAGTGGTGTGCTATGGGTTGAAAAAATCAAATCATAAGTCATAGAAAAATACGAAATTTTGAAATAAAATCGATTATTTTGAAAGCATTGGTGAATAAAACGAAGTTGAATATCATGATGACCGGAGCCGAAAATATTCAGTGGGATCTTTCCGATTTATACCTCTCACCTGAAGATCAAAAATTACAGGCAGATAAAGAGCAGCTTGTGGCTGATGCAGAAGCATTTGCCGAAGCGTACAGAGGGCGAGTCGCTACACTCTCTGCACCAGAATTTCGAGACGCCTTGAAGCGCTATGAATCGATTCTGAAGATAGCGCATCGACTCGGAAGTTATGCCAGTTTGTTATGGTCCGCGGATACAGAGACGATAGCCCATGGGAAATTAATGCAACAGATTCGGGAATTAGGCTCTCAAATCAATCAAAAACTTGTCTTTTTCGATGTGGAATGGATGGCGGTTCAAGAGGAGAACGCACTATCGTTAATTATTTCACCCGAACTTTCTGGTTTCACTCATTATCTGACTGTGTCCCGGCTTTATAAAGAACATACACTATCAGAAACTGCGGAACAGGCATTAAGCGCCAAATCGGTAACCGGACGTTCTGCATGGACCCGTTTTTTTGATGAAACCCTGAGTGCAGCACGATTTACATTTGAAGAAGAAGAGCTCTCTGAACAGCAGGTTTTGAGCAAACTCCATAATCCGGATCGAGACATCCGCAAGAAAGCTCATGATTCACTTACAAAAGGATTTGAAGCCCATTTAAGGACCCTGACGTTCATTTTTAATACTGTTTTAGCCGATAAAGCATCTTCAGATCGGTTACGGAATTATCCATCCTGGATTTCCTCACGCAATCTGTCCAATCAAACCGATCATGAAACTGTTGAAGCTCTGGTGCAGACCGTGACTGGATCCTATCCACTTGTTCAGCGGTATTATAAACTAAAGGCTAAACTCCTCGGTCTCGATACTCTGTACGATTACGATCGTTACGCTCCCCTTAAAAAAAGTGAAACCAGACTCTCTTGGGAGGATGCCCGTCAAAGCGTTCTCAGAGCCTATGGGAAATTCCATCCGGATATGGGAAAAATTGCCGGTCTATTTTTTGATCACAATTGGATTGATGCAGCCATTCGACCAGGGAAACGGGGAGGAGCTTTTTCAGCCTCCTCTTCAACGGATACGCATCCTTACGTATTGATGAACTATGATGGACGACTCCGCGATGTCCAAACCCTCGCTCATGAACTTGGGCATGGTGTACATCAATATTTGTCACGTCAACAGGGAGAGCTTCAATCCGGTACTCCGCTCACGACCGCTGAAACAGCGTCCGTATTTGGTGAAATGCTGGTGTTTGAAGACATTCTTTCAACCTTACAGGATCCTGCGGAACGTCTGGCCCTTTTGATGAGCAAAATTGATGACACGATTGCAACGGTATATCGCCAGATCTCCATGAACCGTTTTGAGGACTTAATCCATACCCATCGCAGAGAATCCGGGGAGCTGAGCAGTGAAGAGTTTTCGGCTTATTGGATTAAAACTCAGGAAGAACTTTACGGAGATAGTGTAACACTTACCCCCGAATATCGTTTGTGGTGGTGTTATATACCACATTTTTTGCATACACCCGGATACGTTTATGCGTATGCGTTTGGAGAGTTACTGGTGATGGCATTGTACCGTCAATTTCGAGAAGAACCGGAGGGATTTGCGGATAAATATATCAAAATGTTGTCCTCCGGTGGTTCACGATGGCCACACGAATTGCTTGAGGATTTTGGTCTCGATATCCGGGATGCCGCTTTTTGGCAAAGAGGAACACAAGAAATCGACTTGCTGATTTGCTCTGCGGAGGAGATTGCGGAAAACCTGAATCAAGGATTCTAATCATTTGCTAAAAACTCAACGGTATTCAAAATGTTCATCCTAACTACGTCCATTTCTTGAGATGCAAACTCAACAGCTGAAAAAAGAATTTGCGAATGGTCTAGGTCGCATTTTGACGCTTACCAGAGTCTCATTGGGAGCGGAATCAGCTGCTTTTTATTGGATTAACAGGGAGAAAGAGCAATTTGTTTTGGCTTCGGAATCTCATCTCTCCAGTGGATTAAGCTGTGTGGTACGATCATCTTTTAAAGATCATTATTTACAGGAGTTTAAAGAGTTAGATCAACCGGTTATTCTTTCCGATCCGCAGGATTTGGCTACTTTTCGAAGTACCTCCTATTTCTCATCGGGTGGCCTTTCGATCCCACAGTTTAAGCAACTGATTTTGTTTCCGATCATCAGGAAGCGTGAAACTGTGGCCCTAGTACTGTTTGCAATTCAACGTCTTGACCCGGTTTCAACAGAGCATACCACTCTCGTGTTGGAAGCATTCCAGGAACTTTTTGAATTCTATTTTTCTCTTTCCGGATCGTTTAATCGATTGCGTGCACAGCAGGAAGAATGGCTCGAATATGATCAGCAACTCCAAGCTCTTGCAGAACTTTCCACGTCAAAAAAAAGCGCTTCAAGGGTCCTAAGCGACACAATTGATCTGCTTTACAGTTTCTTGCAGGATGATAATTTCGAAATTTTATCCGATGCCGCATCTCTAGTTTTTGCCGTTCAATCCTTGTCAGTCTGGACAGTTGTCCTTGAAAAAGGGAACACTAGTTTATTAACAGATCAAAAAACCGCAATCGGAATGAGAATCGAAAAGCATACTCTGGCGATGAAGGCTTTGGAGTCGGGGAGTGCGGAATTTTTGGTTCATGCGAATCCTTCTCCTTATCGTATTTCATCATTTGAAATTCCTGCAATTGGAGCATCTCTTTCGATACCTTTACTGCTAGACGGCCACCGAGTTGGCGTATTTGTTTTTACACATCCCAATCCGCGCTTCTTTTCGGAAGCGATTACTCATAAACTGAAAAACACAATCCAGTTCTTGTCATTGGTCTTTCAAAAAAGTGCTCACGAAAAGGCAGAGGCTCCTTTCCAGGATCGAAGCGGGGTTCTGACATCCGATCTTTGGCATCTTTCTCTCCAGCAAATTCTTGCTCAAGCGAATCAGGTTAAGAGGGTTCTTGATCCCGTTAAAAATCCGGCGCAAAACCGTCCAATCCCTTCCGGTAGCGAACAACGCCTGGTTTTTTTAACCCCAGCTCAACTTCCGTCCTTGCGAACGCGATACAGGCTCGAGGAACTTAAACAATTTCAAGATATGGTAGCCAAATCTCTGGCTCCTGGGCAGTCAGGTCTGGATGGATGGGTCGGACGTTACTCGGAATATGTTTTTGTAGTCTTTGTTGTCGGTAAATTCCCAATATGGACAGATAGATTACTCTCAGTGATTCAAAACGGGTTTATTCTTTCTGGAAATCAATCCATACCTATACATCTTCACTACCATTCCATACGCCTGGATAAAGAGCAACCAGTAGGGACTCAATTGCCGATGGATGGGCCCAACTCTCTTGACCTTCACAAAACCCTTAGAGAGTTAAATTCCGGATTAACCCATGTCATTTCGACTCATGAATGAGAGATAATGCTTCTGAGTCAAGTTCTAAAGGAGTAGATGAAATCCTAGAAGATAATTGGAACAAATTAAGCCTTAAAAGAGTTTAATGTGTGTGATTGTGAAGATATTTTTTTACTTTCACATCATTTTTAGGACAATACTACCGTTTAATCAGGCAGGCAATCAGAAGCTAAAGCTTATCTGGACTGAGATTCAGTGCAGATGGGATCCTATCTTAAAGATCATCTATCGTACTTATAACCTTGTAAATCAGGTATTCTGTGGCAAAAAGTTCTGGTATTTCTACTCGCGAATCTGAATCACTAGATCGCTACCTTCACGAAATTGGAAAAGAAAAACTCATCAATGCGGACGATGAAGTTCGCTTAGCCAAAGAGATTCAGGCTGGATCTCAACGAGCTCTTGAAGATTTAACCAAAGCCAACCTCCGATTTGTGGTTTCTGTCGCAAAACAATACCAGAATCAAGGGCTTTCGTTGGGTGATTTGATCAATGAAGGGAATTTGGGACTGATTAAAGCCGCAAAGCGATTCGATGAAACTCGAGGGTTTAAATTTATCTCTTATGCGGTCTGGTGGATTCGTCAATCTATTTTGCAGGCGCTTGCTGAACAGAGCCGTATTGTTCGTTTGCCATTGAACCGTGTCGGCGCACTGAATAAAATCGGGAAAGAACTTTCCAAACTCGAGCAAGAGTACGAGCGTGTTCCTTCCGCCGCCGAATTAGCCGAGAGTCTGGAAATGACAGTAGGGGAGGTCTCTGATACGTTAAAAATCTCCGGTCGTCACCTCTCTGTTGATGCACCTTTCGCTCAGGGTGAAGATAACCGTCTCCTCGACGTGTTGGAAAATGAAGAGATTCCAGACCCAGACTTTGACTTGATGGGTGAGTCTCTCAAAGTGGAAATAGAGCGGGCATTATCCAAATTGACCAAGCGAGAAGCAGAGGTCATTCGACTCTACTTTGGAATTGGTCGTGAACATTCTCTCACCCTTGAAGAGATCGGCGAGCGCTTCGATCTTACCCGTGAGCGCGTTCGTCAGATTAAAGAAAAAGCGTTACGTAAGTTGCGTCATCATAACCGAAGCGCTGCTCTCAGAGCCTATTTGGGCTAGCACTTTCGAGTCCATTCCTTTCTTTAGGTCCAGTTTTGTTGAAACTTTCATCGGAATGCTTATGTATTCGATAGAAGTTTTCTATTTTAAATACGATTCGTGTGCATATCTACGTTAGGCATTGGAAGTGCGATCGAGCACTTTCGTGGACAATATTCACGCCAAACAGGAGTAGAATTATGAAACAATATCACTCAAAAACAGGATTACTTGCTTTACTCTCCCTTTTCTTCTTTGGCGGATGTTATACTGAATTGCAGGTGGTAAAGAGCACCGACAGAATTCCTACCTCAAAAGCACCCTCATCACGTCCGGTTTACTCCGAACCTTCTATTTCTAGACATGCTGAACCAACCGATTCTGAAACCGAAGACCTCACTTCAGAATCTCCCTATCTTCAGGGTTATGAAGATGGTGTTGAAGATGGATGGGCAGACGCAGAGAGTTACTTTTTCAAAGATTATGAGTCAAAACAGTGGTACCAAGAGCGTGAAATAAACCTCTGGGGGCCGACCTATATTAATTCATTTGGCCCTACTTACAGTGGTCACTCTTGGGGATGGCGTTCCATGATGAGTTTTTATGATCCTTTTTGGGATCCCTACTGGAACAGTGGATTTAATTTTCAATTTGGGTGGAATTCTTGGAATCGTTGGGGGTACTGGGATCCATGGTTCAGTTGGAATTCTTGGAACAGCTGGGGATATCCTTATGGATATACAACATATCCCTCTTATGGATATGGTTGGGGTTGGAACAATCTCTGGATTCAGAATAATTACTATTTCCCCTACACATCCAATTATTATAAAGAGCGTGCTCTTCGTGACTATGGCCCACGTAGCACTGGATTGAGCAGTGCTTCCCGTGCAGGAGAACGATCCCTGACAGGCAGATCAACGGCAATGCAAGGCAAGCAATCCGATCTTGGTGTTCGGACGCTTCGCTCCTCAGGATCCTCAGAATCGCTACAAAGGAATCGTGAAGCGATCCGCACTGCGGTTAGTAGAAGTGCCACCAATCGCGGAAGTTCATCGGGCTCTAATGTTGTACGTTCTGGATCAACCACACGTTCAGGTTCATCTGCAGTTCGTAGTGATTCTAGTTCCAGTGGAACTCCCACCCCGGCAGTCCGATCCGGTGGTTCATCGGGGTCAACAGGAGGCTCAGGAGTTACAAGGAGCTCTTCGGGAGGAACTCGTTCATCAGGTTCATCCGGAAATGGAAGTAGCGGTCAGAGTCGTTCAAAATCTGAAAGCTCATCTGTAAAGAGTTCAGGGTCATCAAGTAGTTCTTCATCCGGAAGTGTGAGCCGCAATTCGGGGTCGTCCAAGCCTGCTGAAAGCAGTTCTACTCCTAAATCCTCTAAGCGAAATTCGAATTCCCGCAAGGGAGGAAATTAAGTTCAGTCATGTATGAATTTCAATTTTAAAAGTGGCCATATGGTCACTCCTTTCCGACATTTTGGTATCTCGACGTTTCTTCTATTTCTAATGATTGCCATCGGGTCTGCGTTACCGCAATCCTTACGAGCGCAAGTGGTGAGTGATCCGCTACTTTACACGCATCAGGCTCTTAATTACACAGAACATGCTGCAGGAACGTTTAAACCTTCTGTTGGGCTTCCAGGAACATCTTTTGCAGATTCATATGCTTCTATTCTGGATAATCCGGCATCCGGCGCATTGTTTTCAAAAAGCTTTTTTGATGTGGGATTTTCGTTAAATGGTTCTAATGAAAAAACTGATTTTCTGGGCAATAAACCCACCACAGACGAGAGCAGCTTTTCTGTGAATAACTTTGGAGTGATCTACAAGTTTCCAACTGATCGCGGAAGCTTGAGTATTGGTGCCGGATATCAGCAGCAAGGCTATTTTCAGCGTTCCATGTCGATCAACGGATTCAATGCCTCCCACTCCATCACAGATCAATTCAAAATACCAGGGTCCTATTACGAGGCTCCGGCATTTGACGCTTATGCACTTGATTATGGAGACCTTGATGAGACCTATCTGGAATCGATCTTTCGGGTCGGACTCAATCCAGGCGAATTCTTTGGAATTGACCAGCAGGCAGATATCCTTGAGAGTGGAACTTCTGGAGAATTTAATGCCTATTTAGCTACCGAATTTCAGCGTAATCTGTTTGTAGGGATTTCTTTGGGACTCATGGTCTCGGATCGCAGGTATGAACGTACATTCCTTGAGGTGGATACTGATAATCAATATAGTGGTGAATTTGTGGATACCAACGAGGATGGCAATGGAGACACAGATCTGGATCAAGTATTGCTTCTCGATGATATTGCAAGTGAAGCATCTGCACCATCTATCCGTATGGGCGCGATCTACAAGATTGGGAACAGTGTGCGAGTGGGTGTATCTTTTCGGCTTCCAACTGTAATGACTGTAACGGAGTCCTATGATGCGACCATTCGCAGTACAATGGACAATGGGATATTTTTCCAAGGTTCTACCAGTGGAGATTTTGAATATAAGATTGAACAACCTGGTATGTTATCTCTTGGATTCAGCTTCGGATCTGTGGATGGACTTGCTGGCTCCTTTAGCTTTGACAGGACAAACTATTCCGGAATTGAGCTTCGGTATGAGGGAGTTGGAACCTTTCTTGATGAAAAAGAGGACACACGATACATTCAAAATAACTTTCAAGAGGTGTGGGATGCTCGTGGTGGGCTGAGTTATCACTTTGACTCTGGTCTAAGAGTGATGTGGAGTTACAGCAATAATCCTACACGATTCAAAAGTGGTGGCGTGGATCGCAGATTTATATCATTGGGGGCAGAACTCCCGGTTTCTCAAAATGCCCTTTTAATTCTTGGATTTCAAAGATCCGGATTTGATCAAGAGTCTGTCCTCTATAATTATGAAGACGGCTTTTTTGATTATAAGACCCAGACAGTGAATCGTGACGTGTTGGTATATTCTGCCCAAGGCACCGTTCGATTTCGGTTTTGATCAGACTAGATAAAATCTGAATTCGACTTGAATCGACTACCCGTTCTCTACTGCTCATACGATTCGTGGTCTATCAGCGAATCAACGTAACAATTTGAGTGTTCAGAAAAGTGAGACCTCTATATTGAATGTAATAGACACCCGTTGCAAGTTCACTGGCATCGAAAAATAACCTATGCTCCCCGGCTGAAAAGTTCTGAGAAGCCAATAGACCCAGTTGGCGTCCTGTTATATCCGCAACCGTTATCTCAACAAATTCGGACTCTTTAAGAGTAAAGGAAAGTGTAGTGGAGGGGTTAAATGGATTGGGATAAGCGGGATCTAAGGTAAAAGATTTTACGAGCGTACCCTCCTGATGCAAAGAGGTATTTGTG
>JAURMN010000038.1 GCA_030830725.1 Balneolales bacterium
GATATTCTTCGTGCCAAGGTGTCTTGGACACATCGAAATGTGAATGAAAAAGCTCACCAGTTTAGTTCAATGGCGAGAGTCTCTTTTATTGAACAGGAAGTGAGCGGTAATTATTCAATCCCCTATTTGATCAACAATCAAAGCAGCTACTCATTTACCCCGTTCATTCAACATCTGTTGGGGGCAAGACGGTCCTACGAATTGTTTAGTGCCGGGTTTCGACAAACTATTTTGTATCAATTGACCTCATTTCTTGCCGGTTCCTTTTCACATCAATTAAGCTATAACGAAGAGCTAAGCGGGAGAAAGACAGAGCGTTTACCCCGCGAAGTGCTCAACTATAATGTGTCTTCTTTTGGAGTATCGATTGCATACACCAAAGGATATCGATTTCAACAAGGCTGGGCAGTGAACGGAGCTGCTGAGGTTTCAAGTCCCCTCGGGCTGGCAACATTTTCCTATCAAAAACTCTCCGCAAATGTCTTGAGGTATCAGCCGATTTCCGACCGTGTGGATGTTGTAGGTCGTGTACAGCTCGGATCCATTTTTTACAATAAATCTGGTAATCTTCCGGCAAATATTGTCTTTTATGGAGGGGGTACAAACTCTGTTCGGGGTTGGTCGAGAGAATTTCTTGGGTCTAAAAAACCCTTTTTGGAAGTTCAAGAGGATGGAAGCGAGGTATTTCGTGGGTATTATCCCACTGGAGGCCGGGCGCTTTTTACCTCCTCACTAGAAGCTAGGTATTCGTTAGATCATCGCTGGAAAGGAGTGGGTGTTGCGACATTTTTGGATGCAGGACAAGTTTGGAATTCCTTTTCCGATAGGGAGAGTCGTGGTATTCAGTATGGGGCGGGGGTTGGCATTCAATACGATTCCATTATTGGTCCAATTCGATTGGATTTCGCCATGAAAGTAAATCCAAAACCGGATGATCTGAATCGTTTCCAGGGAGAAGATGCAGGGAATGTCTTCAGTAGATTTGGGCTCCATTTAAATATTGGTTCACCTTTTTAATTCACTAATTAAATTTTTAATAATGATTTGCTGTGATATCTGAAACGAATTACAAAATACTAACTCTATTCTCTGTGCAAGCCGAAATTGTACGAAGAGGAATGGCCGTTCTATTCTTCTTTTTGTTTCTCCCGATTTTTGCGAATGCACAATTTAACGTTATAGAGACAAGTCCAGCAGCGGGTGTTGCAGAAGTGGATCCCTCTGAAGCGATTCGTATCCAACTATCCGATGAACTGGACCCGTCTACAGTTGATCAAGGAACCATTCGGATTAAAGGGTCAAGATCGGGTCAGATAGCGGGAACGTTTTATTTTCCCAATCGTAAGGAAATTCTATTTATACCCGACAACGAATACTTTTCCGGAGAGTTAATTACAGTACAGGTGAGCCAAGATGTGACATCGAAAATTGGCGAACCCTTAGAAACGGTGATGGAATTTTCCTTTCGAGTAGTCTCTTCAGCTCAGCTTCGTATGTCTGTGGATGAAACCATTTTAGGCAATCGATCTGCTCAATCGATTATTCGAAGCGACCAAGACCCCGAACTGACATATGAGGTGTTATTAGGTCGCGCCGAAGATTTAGCGGTAGATCGACTCGGGATAGATGTGGTTCGAGTAAGTAGCTACACAGTCGGCCTTGAAAGAGCTACCGCCATTCAAACAGGTTGGTATTTATCGCCGACCACCTACTTTGTAATTATACATGAAGTGTATGAGACAACCCCACGCACCCTCTTTCGTCTGGAATATGCCTTGAAAGAAAATATGGAAATCATTCTTACCCAAGGAAACGACAGAAGACAAGGAATTGACTTCTTATTGGGAAAAGATTATTGATTTGTAAACTATTCGTCAACTATCTGTCGTTTATTTTTACTTCCCTCAGCACTATTATATTAGTGGAATTAACCACGATCAATAATGAGAACGCCGGGTCTGTTGCTTGACAGGTGACAGATTCGATTATTTTAGAAGTTCGATTAGTCAATAACTCAAAGTCTCAAAAGACAATTTAAAAACTGGGTTCAGAAGACATCCACTATAGGGATAGGTTGAGTATGAACGAAGTGAGAAGAGTCATTTTATATTGTATGAATTCATCAAGAGAGTTCAAGTAATCATATAAAAATTACTTCGATACGTACTTCTAAAGAATCATCAGCTCACCTATCCCTTTTTTCTAACATCAATCATCGTCCAGTCCGGATAAGAACCCAACGGTTGTATTTCCTGTGTGACATCCTTCAGATTAGTCAAAAGCTGGAAGAATGAAGGATCCTCTTGCCGTAGTGAATTTCCGATTGTGGCATCACAATAAAACTGATATTCCCAGGGTTTTCCCACAATCGGCCGACTCTCCAGTTTGGAGAGATTGACCCCGAATTCTTCGAACACTTCGAGAACCCGAAGCAGACTACCCGGTTCATTTTTGGTCGAAAATCGAAAACTACTTCTTATTGCCGGAAGAGTAAGATGGTTTGGTAGCGGTGTCCGGGAAAGGATGAGAAAGCGCGTGTAATTCTGGGGGTCTGTTTCAATGGATTCCTGGAGAATGGTCATCCCATAGATTTGAGCTGCATAGTCACTGGCAATGACCCCGACATCCTCACGACTGGATTTTGCCATGTCTGCAACGGATCCGGCCGTATCTTCGGATTCAATCACTTTCCATGCCGGAAATTGGTCTAAAAAATCTCTGCATTGCTCAATCGCCATTGGATGGGACCACACCTCTCGTATTCCCTCGAGATTTACCCCGGGCTTTGCAATTAAGTGTTGCGCGATACGAAGCACCACCTCGCCCACAATGGGGACTGGGTGTTTTGCCAATAGGTCGTAATTCATGATCAATGATCCGGCAATCGAATTTTCAATTGCCATGATCCCCACCGTAGACTTACCCGTATCTACATCGGCCATGACTTCCCGAAACGTCGCTCTATAGTGACAATTCACATCATGTCCAAAAAGCTTGGAAGCCACAATGTGATGAAAAGAGCCTCTTTGTCCCTGTATGCTAACGATGTGATTCAAATTCTTTGTGTCCATGGATAGGTGCTATTTAAACGAATGGAATGTGGATACTGGTTTCGAGGCTTTCAAAAATGAGATGAAGATCGATTTAACGATGAACGATGGATCGGGTTAAACAGGTTAATAGGAGTGAAAAAGATACTTGCAGGTTTACGGGTTGAAGATAGCCTGGATTCCTTCAGTCTCCCAACGAATTGTTCATCTTTTTCCTTGAAATTCAGAAACTGAAACCTCGGAATCTCAGAATTTTTAAATCGCAGAACCTCAAAATTCCAAAGATCGATATGAAAAAACCGATTTTTTTCACGCTCTCTGCTGGAGCCTTCATCCTGACTCTGTTTTTAATTGCATCCTGTACATCACAGCAAAATGATGGCATGGATGGAACCACCACAGTGCCTTTTTTGACATATGCAATTGCCCAACTCATGCCTCTTCAGGATAGTGGCGTATCGGGAACGGTAACGTTTACTGCCCAAGAGGGTGGTGTTCGTGTACAGGCCACCTTAACCGGTCTTCCACAAGGAAAACATGGATTTCATATTCATCAATATGGAGATTGCACGGCTACAGACGGAACTTCAGCAGGCGGCCATTTTAATCCGACCGATCACCCACACAGTGGATCTGATAGTACAGATCGACACATGGGAGATTTGGGAAATATTGAATCCGATGGGGCTACGGCTTCCCTTGATTATCTCGATACCAAAATTGAGATGGCATTGATCCTTGGCAGAGGCGTAATTGTGCATGCTGCTGAAGATGACTTAATCTCACAGCCTACTGGAAATGCGGGTGGACGTCTGGGTTGTGGAGTGATTGGAGTGAAAAGCCAACCTTAATGATAGCTCGCGTAGACTTCGTGCGCTCCATCCCGACGGAATAGAATTACGTCAAACGTGTCACCTGGATGTCCATCCATCTCCATACCAGGGGATCCGATTGGCATTCCGGAAACGGCCAACCCAATGGCATTCGGCCTCTCCTCAAGCAACCTCTTCACTTCTCTAGAAGGTACATGGCCTTCAATCACATATCCATCAATGATGGCTGTGTGGCAGGAGTCTAAGGATCTTTCGACCTGATATTGCGATTTAATGAGGGGTAGATCTTCTACATTTACGGATTGGACCCGAAACCCGTTTTCTTTCATGTGGTCCCCCCAAAGTGCACAGCATCCACAACTTTCCGTTTTATATAACGTAACGGTGCCATTCACGCCTTTGCCCTCTCTAAATAGCATGAAAGCACCCGCAAGAAGAACAGGCAGTAATATTAAAGTAAATTTTTTCATGAAAAAATGTTGAAACAATATTAATTATTTTAATAATATATTAATGTTTATTTACATATGAAAGTTATCATCCTCAATGAAAAACTCTTCAAACAGGATCTATTTGCAACGCTTGTCAATACTAAAATTCACCAAATAAACGAACTTGCATCCAATACACGTAGTATTTTCTCAATGAATTTATCGAATAAGTGTAGAAATTTAACGATCAAACCATCACCTACTTTTGTCGGTATATATATCTAGTCAGAAGGACTCACATATTCATCTAAAACAGAGTAATTAAAATGAATCCATATCCTCTTCTTGTGTTTAGTTTCTTTGTCCTACAGGCCTGTAATGTTTCAAAAATTGATTACACACATAACCTTTTTTTCGATGAGCTATCCTCAATTTGTGGTTATGTATTCGAAGGTCAATCTACCTTTCCCGAAAGTGAAGATCACCCATTGGTAGGAACTCTGCTGCGAACGGAAGTGAACGAGTGTAGCGAAACGACGGTGCGCATCGAACTGATTCGCGACGGGGATTATTGGCATGGGGCTTGGGTGATTGAAAAGCGCCCCGAAGGACTTCATCTTTTCCATGATCATCTAGGCGAGAAAAGAACAATGGAAGATTTGGGAGAAGATGACTATCACGGATATGGGGGGTATGCGAATCTGAAAGGAACCTCAAACACTCAATTTTTTGAGGCCGATGCCTATACAGCTGAATTAATTCCAGCTGCCGCCTTCAATGTGTGGATGATCGAAATTGGGGAAGATGGGAAGTCTTTCGTCTATGGGCTGGAACGCAATCAACAACGACGGTTTAGCGCGGAATTTTCGTTAAAAGTGGAATAAATTTATTTCACCGACAGCGACACTCTTACTCCAGTGAATTCCCAACGAATGACCAAATCACTGGAATTCTCTCCGAGATTGTCAAACTCAATCGCCATCCATTCAGTGAAGGGCACTTCAAAGCTCTCTGCCTGCACGCGTAATACATCCTGCGCCTCGTCATATTGAGTTCCCCAGCTGAGCTTACTATTAAAAATCACTATCCAAGACCCTTCTGCAACCGGAATTGAGTAAACGGAATAGGTACCGGCAGGTAATTCTACGTCTCCTATTAGCAAATCACCCGTCGTGGTCAAAGTAGTGGATTCATTGGCCCCGGTCCGCCACACTTGATCAAACGGAACTAATCCTCCAAACACTTCACGTTCACGAACAGCGGGTCGACCGTAGGTAATCGTAACCTCAGTTGTGCCGAGAGTCTGACTTACCATCGCATTTGGACTCACTCTGGGAGCGTCATTTCCACGCTTTGGTATATCCTGGCTAACGTTTTGTGCAAATCCCAAAGTTGGGAGTCCTACGGAAAAAGCGATGAGAAATAATACTGCTTTAGATTTAGGCATATCGTTTTAACAGATTGAATTACATTGACTTGTGAACACTAACCGGGAAAGTAGAATAAAAATAAGTTTTGTATCTTATTTACTATAAATATCGGGATTTAATTACACACAACTCAACCTGCTTAGACTAATAATCGTTTCATTCATGAGCATGTTAACGAACCTGGGGCTATCTATGTATTTACGCGTCATACTCAATTTCGGTCTCTTTATCCTTTTGCCTGCTACACTTTTAGCCCAAACCCAAGATGGCAATTTTTATCTGTCTACAATAAATTAAGTGAACAATCTCTCTTTCTGAATAAATAGCTCTGCAAGAGTCAGCTGATTTGTGGCTCGAATCAAATTGTGAGAGGGGTAATCGATTGAGAAATATCGGTTCCCCTCCATGTAATCGGTTAAAAATCGCACTCCCATTATGCAAGCCATATAAGGAGCTGCATAAGGCAGAAAATTAAGTTCTGCTTCGGTAAGCCAATTCCCCTCCGTATACCCTTTCAGATATTGGCGTTCTAATTCGTCATGAATCTGAAGATCCTGTGTGTTTGGATCACCCTCATCAAGATTCACACTCATGGATCTTAGACTATCCCCAATATCGAAGTGAATAATACCCGGCATCACGGTATCAAGATCAACCACACATCGTGCTTTCCCTTCAGCATCGAACAAGAGATTGTTCAACTTACTGTCATTATGGGTAATGCGAGTGGGAAGTTCGCCGGAAGTCCAGGCCTTCTCTAAAGGAACTAGAATTCTACTATAATCCTGTGTTTGCTGGACAAGAGACTCGATATCATCCATAAAGGATTTTAGTGCCTGAACTGATTCAAAACGATTGGGCAAGGAAAGTATGGCCGATTTCAGTTGTTCGATCCGCCAAGATAGAGAATGAAATTTTTGGATGGGTGTTCGCAGAGTAGCCGGATCTAGTGTTTCCAATGTGCGAGCAAAGGTAGCAAATGCTTTTCCAGCTTCGAACGCCATGTCAGGGGAATTCAGGGTTTGGTGGGACACCATGCCGTGTTTGAATTCGAAGACACGCCACCATGTGTCATCGATGCGCAAATACGGATCTCCGGATGAGGTGGGTATGAGGGCGAGGCTATCATACTCGGGGTGCGCCATGTTATCCTTCAAAAAAGAAGTGACGATGGTAATGTTGTTCATCACCGCTTCGGGATCGGTGAAGACGGTGGTGTTGAGTTGTTGGAGGAACAGGGAGGCGGATGATGGCGATAAAGGAGTTGGAGTGCGATGTATAGAGGTTTCTTGCAAGTCGATTCGCCATGAGCCATGGATATGGCCTGTGGAGATTTTTTCGATGCGCGCGGGTTTTGCCTCACCGATGTATTCCGTTAGAACACGTTTTAGAATGGTGTCAGAACTCATCGGGATAATGACCTTGTTGATGAAGTTGGAGAAGCCGCTCCGTGACGAGCAGCGCATCCGCTTGATAGGTGACACCCATCCATTCGCTTTGGGTAGGACAGACTCGGATCCGATGGCCTTCAGCGATCATCTGGTTGAGGATCGCAGTGATATGAAATTCTTCTTTTAGCGGATCTTTCGGCGGTACTTCGGGTGAGTCGAGTGCGCTGTAAAATATCTCAAAGGCACGCTTGGTGATATCTAGTAGCTCGTGGGTAAATCCGATCAGATTCATCGAGACAAGAGAGTCGAGGGATAGTGGAGTTGGGTGATCCGCGGATGATGTGTTTGTCGAGATTGAGTTCGAACTTATACTTTGCAGTGTGATTTCTTTATGCTCACATAGGGAAATGAGATTTCCGTCTTGATCGGTCTCGCAGATGCCACGGGAAACGGACCCATGGATGGAGAGGGTGTTGTGGAGGGGATACCCGATGATGGTGCCGGAAACACGCCTGTCGGAATGCAAGCTGGAGTTGTGTTGGTCAGAAACGGTGCCAGTAGTCGAGGCATGAATGGTTTGGAGCTGATTATATGCCAACCGCAACGCTTCCCGGCCGTAAAAATCATCGGCATTCGCAATAAAAAATGGCGAACTAACAAAGGGTAATGCGGACCAAAGGGCATGGCCAGTACCCCAGGGTTTGGTGCGTTTCGAGGGAGACTTCAAGCCACCGGGGAGTTTGTCTATACGTTGGAATGCGGTATCGATGGTTAGTCGAGAACTCCACCTAAGTCGAATCATCTCGTCAATCCATGCCGAGTCTTCCTCCCGAATCACGAAAAGCGCACGCTCAAACCCAGCGTGTCTGGCATCGTAAAGCGTGTAATCGAGGAGTGTTTGTCCTGAGGGACCAAAGGATGTCCATTGCTTGGCACCACCAAAACGACTGCCCAATCCTGCCGCAAATAGAACGAGCGTTTTCACCAATTGCCAAGTGCAAAGACCGGTTTGCGGTGCATCCAGCTGCCGTTGGTGAAGTCCGGAATCTGTTGTGGGGCGCCGCCTTCACGAATCGACTGTTCGGATAATGGTGTAATGACCCGCATCACAGCCGCATCGTAGACATCGATCGTGGCAGGGGTTTGAGTGCGGACACTTTCCACAAAAGCACGATTCAGGAAATAATCCATTCCCCCGTGCCCACCGCCAACGGCGATTTCTCCGTAGGTTTTCCAGAGCGGATGGTCGTATTTCTCGAACCAACCATCCCACTCATCCCAGCGATGAGGCTCGGAAACTCCCTCCACATAGACTCGACGCGTGTGGTAATCAAATTCTGCCAATCCTTTTACCCCTTGTACTCGGAATCCAAGCGAATAGGGACGAGGTAAATTGGTGTCGTGCGTGAGAATGAGTGTTTGGCCTTTGGCTGTGGTAATTGTGGTCGTTACGACATCGCCAAGCGACCACTCAATGTCATCGTAGGGATGATCTTCGCCACCTTGTGGATGATCGAGAACGTATTGTCCGAGTCCTTTAGCAGAGGTGGCAAAGGAGGAAAGCGTGGTGAGTCGGTTCCCACGGTTGATATTCAGCATGGCATGCAGTGGGCCAAGGCCGTGAGTAGGATAGAGCTCTCCATTTCGATGAATGGAATGATCGGTTCGCCAACGAGCCTCACCATAGGAGCCCTCTCCAAACAGCAATCCACCCTGTCCATCATTGAATTTTACCTCGCGCAGGTCGTGCTGATACCCCCCTCGCAGATGTAATAATGACCCAAAGACATCATCTCGCACCATATTCAACACAGCCATGACATCGCGTCGATAATTCACATTTTCCAAGAAAAAGAGATGGGTGCCCGTTTCTTCGTGAGTGCGAATTAACTCCCAACATTCATCCACCGAAAACGCTCCAGATACCTCCACGCCAGTATAGACTCCCTGTTTCATGGCATCTACTGATATCGGAGTATGCCATTTCCAATTGGTGGCGATGATGACACCATCCAGATCTTCTTTGGCTAACATCTCCTGATACGCGTTGGGGCTACCGGTATAGACATTAGGGTCGGGGTGGCCGGTTTCTGCTATCAGTTTTTTAGTCCGTTCGATGGCATCCGGGTCTATGTCACAAATAGCCGGGCAGTGAACGGTTCCATCCGCACCTTCATAGGTGAGGATATTTCGCACGTGATTTCGACCGCGAAGACCGGTACCGATAAAGCCGATTCGTAGCTCACTTTTCCCGAATCCAAGACCTTTTAAAAATGGAGCGATTTTAGAGCCTTCGCCAGCATTAGCTCCACCAGTACCACCCAGTACAGCCGCAGGAGTCAGCATCGCACCCGCGGCGAGAACACCTGAAGAACGAAGAAATTGCTTACGAGAATAATGACTCATGATATTCAGTTATTGGATTGTCGAATTCATTATCTATTGGATTCACGAACTAAAAGATGGCGATAGATCAATATAGACGCCCCAACCGTCAGAAAAGCAAATAGTCCAGCACTGAGATAATTCCCATACAAGAAACTTCCAATGCCAATCAATGCACTATATACACCCACAGACCCGATAAAGGCCATGAGGATTTTTTGAGGCAGAGATTTCCCAATCGGTTTGGGCAAGGGTTCCCCTTTCTCAGCAGCCTCAATGCGTAACTGATTCCATCCTGATCCTCCAGGATTTGTAGTCGAATAGAATCGGTGAAGAGTTTGGTAGGATTCTGGTTTTGTAACCAACATGGTCGCGATCCACACAATAGACGTCATGGATATTGCGGTCAGTAATTTGACTGTAAACCCATCAAGAAGTGACGTCGCCATCTGTTCATCCGGGATAGCAAGCACCAGTATCGTCGCCAAAATTGCCCCAAAAATCATGGCAATCAGCTCCGTAAGTGCATTAATCCGCCACCAAAACCACCTCAGTAAAAATATGGCTCCCGTTCCCGCACCCGAGAGTAAAAGAATGTTGAATGCCTGAGTCGCATTTTCCAAAAAGAGCAATGCAAATGCACCGGATAACGCCATTAACACCAACGTGCTGATCCGTCCCACTTGTACCAACTCTTTTTCAGAGGCATCTTTACGAATAAACCGATGATATAAATCATGTACCAAATAAGAGGATCCCCAATTCAAATGGGTACTGATGGTAGACATATAGGCCGCAATTAACGAGGCCGTTACCAAGCCAAGCCACCCAGGTCCCAAATAAGTTAACATCACCGGATAGGCGATATCCTCTCCTAAATAC
>JAURMN010000039.1 GCA_030830725.1 Balneolales bacterium
GTGGGGCCGGGGGACAGCACGTAAACAAGACAGACTCTGCAATTCGGATCACTCACATTCCAACCGGAATGGTTGCAGAATGCCAGGAAGAACGCTCTCAGCATCAGAACAAAGAAAAAGCAATGATGATGCTTCGTAGCCGTCTTTATGATATTGAATTGGAAAAACAGCGTTCGGAGCGTGAAAAGGAGAGACGTAGCCAGGTTTCCACAGGTGACCGTTCTGCAAAAATTCGGACCTATAATTTTCCTCAGGGGCGAATGACAGATCATCGCATTTCACTTACCTTATATAGCCTGGATGAGATTATGAAGGGGGATATCGGCGATATTATTGACGCTCTCAGGCTACATGATCATATTCCGGATTTATGACAGTCTCTTAGTCAAGACTGAATCCAAAACGTAAATGATGCTCAAATGAAATATATCGGCGCACATGTCAGCGCTTCTGGAGGCATTCAGAATGCACCATTAAACGCCGAAAAAATTGGAGCCAATGCTTTTGCCTTCTTTACCAAGAATCAGCGGCAATGGCACGCTCCACCCCTTCAGCCCGAAGATATTTCTCTTTTTCATACCGAGCGAGAGAGGATAAAGATTCGTGTTGAGCATATCTTACCGCATGACAGCTATCTGATCAATTTAGGCCACCCTGAAAAAGAAGGATTGCAAAAATCTCGTGAGGCTTTTTTGATCGAGATGAAGCGTTGTCAGGACTTAGGTCTTCCACTTTTGAATTTTCATCCTGGCGCTCATTTGCGTCAGATTTCAGAGCAAGAGTGTCTTGAGAGGATCGGGAAATCAATTCAATGGGCTCTGGATCAAACCCAAGGCGTCACTGCGGTCATCGAAAATACAGCCGGTCAGGGGAGTACGCTTGGTGTTACGCTATACCAGCTTCAAACTATAATTGAGACGGTTGAATCCAAAGAGCGTGTCGGAATTTGTATAGATACGGCACATGCCTTCGCAGCTGGAATCCCTCTTCATGACTTTCGAGCATTCAGCGAATTTTTCTCCGAACTGGAGGAGACCATTGGGTTTGATAAACTTCGAGGGATGCATCTTAATGATTCAAAGAAAGAGTGTGGTACACGGGTGGATCGTCATGCATGTCTTGGCGAGGGATTTATTGGCATGAAACCCTTTGAATGGATCATGCAGGATACTCGATTTGATTCAATTCCCCTCATTCTCGAAACCCCAAATCCAGAGGGATGGGGAGAAGAAATCATGATGCTTAGAGAATGTGAACGAGGCTAGGGTAATCAGGCCTCGCCCGGCATCATAATCAAGGGTACTCGCGCTATGGTTGCGATCTCAGCAGCCGATGCGGTAGAAAGAAGCCATTTAAAAAACCCGGTCTTGTATCGGCTGATTACTAAAAGCGAGGGGGGACCGCTCTTAAGATAGCGCGATACTCCTTCTACGAAGTCTTCTGATACGACCAACTGGGAAACGACTTTATAGTCCAGTTCTCCTTCTAGTTCTGCACGTTTGGAATAGATTTCTTTGGTGTTTTCTTTGGGCGTAAGAAAGTGAACGCATTCCAAGTCTGCTCCCATGGCGTCTGCAAGTTCTCGACAGCGCAAAATCAGTTTGGTATCATGGCTTCGAAAATCGGTTGCAAACACAAGACGTTCAAATGATCGATAATCTACCTGATCAGAAACCGCAAATACGGGTGCTTTACTCTCAATGAGTATCCGATTTGTGACACTCCCGAATAGTACTTTGTTTAGATCTTTCTTTGCAGAAAGCCCCATGACGATGAGCTGAAGCGGATTTTCTCGAATTGTGGAGAGAAGGGTGTTGGTTACAGGCCCTTCCAAGAGTTCAATTTCTACCTCGACCTTTTCAAATCCTTCCGTTTCCAAGAAACCGTCTCGGATTTTTTCCATTTCCATCTTGGCTATCATCCGTTCATGGGTCACATACTCCTCTTTTCTGGAAGGAAATTCATAGGGGGATTCAATGACATGAATCATGCGGATCCGGGCCCCTGTTCCTTTTGCAAATTCAAAGGCATAGCGAGCCGCAATAGTCGATTGTGGTGAAAAATCGATAGGGAGTAATAAACACTCTGGAAATTCAAATCCCGCGATCGCTGATCCTTTTTTGCTCATACAACTATCCTTTTGCTTCTTAATTACCAATAGGTTTGTAAAAATAGTATAATATCAAACAATAAGAACTACTCCTGAAGCAGAAAACCAATCTTTTTTTGCGTTATTTGATAACAAACTAGCCGATATTTACCTATTTATGATCTCTTCATCTGTACTCATTTTATTCAGTTTTATTTCGCTTGGTTTAGGGATTCTTCTTGGATGGATTTTGGCCAGGTCTCGATCCGTAGCCGATCAGGAACGGGTCAAATTCCTTCAGCAGAGATTGGACGATCAAAAAGCAGAAACCGTGGAGCTTCAGGAGCGCTTCAGAGTTGAATTTGAAAACATCGCAAATCGATTGCTTGAAGAGAAGTCAGAGAAATTTACAAAGCAAAACAGTGAGCGTTTAGGGGAGATTCTGACCCCTTTTACTCAAAAAATTGAGGAATTCAAGAAGCAGGTCCAAGAAGTCTATAAAGAGGAAAACAATCAACGTGTCTCACTACAGGGCCAGCTTAAAGAGATGATCCAGATGAATAAGGTGATCGGGGAACAGGCCGAAAATCTGACAAAAGCTTTAAAAATAGACACCAAACAGCAGGGAAATTGGGGGGAGGTTGTTCTACAGCGGATTTTGGAGAGGTCTGGGCTGCGAGAAGGTCATGAATATGTCACACAATCCAGTCATACTACGGAAGAAGGTAGGAGATTGCAACCTGATGTGGTACTTCATCTTCCGGACCAAAAATACTTGATCATCGATTCTAAAGTGGTCTTGACGGCGTATGAGCGATTTCATTCCGAAGAAAATGAGGCTCAAAAAGGCCGACACTTGAAGGATCATGTAACCGCAATTCGTACGCATGTAAGGTCACTTTCCAAGAAGAACTATGAAACTCTTTATCAGGATAAAAGCCCGGATTTTATCTTAATGTTTATTCCAATTGAATCAGCTTATTCTCTTGCACTACAATCAGATATAGATCTATATAGTGATTCATTTGCTTCCAGTATTATCATCGTAAGCCCAACTACATTAATGGCAACACTTGCCACGATTGAGACGATATGGAGGCAGGAGCGTCAAAATCGATATGCGGTTGAAATTGCCGACAGAGGAGCCAGATTGCTGGAGAAATTTACTGGCTTTATTGATAGCCTTCAAGAGATTGGTGATCGGCTTGATCAGGCGAGAAAAAGCTATGATATGGCGTTTGATCGCCTGAGAACAGGTAGAGGAAACTTGATCTCTCAAGCCGTAAAACTTCAGGAATTAGGGGTGAAGGTAAAGAAGGATTTGCCTGAATCAGTACTGGAAGGAGCGGAGTTGGAATCCACTGGTGAGGAGGTGCTACACTCGGTCAACAAAATCAGGGAATAGAGCCCAGGGGAAGACCTTATCGGGGAAAGCAGTGAATGTCAGAATTTGATCTTGAGTTGGGTGCTTGAGTGTGAGCTTGTATGCAAAAAGAGCCAATTCGACGCGTTTAGTTGATGAGAATCTGTTATTGGACCTGCCGCTATATTTTGAATCTCCCAAAATTGGAAATCCTGCATGAGACAGTTGAACTCGGATCTGATGCGATCTGCCGGTGATTAGTTCCACGGAAAGCAAACTCAATGCTTTAGGAGTGTCTGTCTTATTGACGACTCCTTCTAATGTATAATGAAGAACACTTTTTTTTCCTTTTTTAGGGTCTGAGGTGACGCTTGAAATATTGAACTTTTCATCTTTTACAAGAAGATCGATGAGCGTACCATGAGAATTCATAATTCCTTCTACAACAACTAGATACTCTTTTTTTAATGAGTTATTTCTAATCTGTTCAGACAATCGCGAGGCAGCCTTTGACGTTTTGGCAAATACCATCACACCGCCCACGTTTCGATCCAGTCGATGAACCAATCCTAGAAACACATTGCCAGGTTTGTTATGAGTCTTTCGAATGTATTCCTTACCCAGGGTGAGCATGTCAGGCGCACCACTAGAATCGGCCTGAGAGAGAATACCAGGCTGTTTTTGCAGAACAAGCAGATGATTATCTTCATATAAAATCATACCTGAAGTTACACAACAATGACGCTCGAAGAAAAGCTTGAATATCTTCCTCTCCACCCCGGTGTTTACCAGTTCTTTTCAGAAAACGGGGATCTTCTGTATATCGGAAAGGCAAAAAAGCTTCGAAACAGGGTGCGATCTTATTTTCAGGATTCTCGGAATCACGATGGGCGCATCAAGGTTATGGTTTCCAAAATTAGAGATCTTGAAGTGATTGTAACAGATTCTGAGGCCGAGGCGTTGATTTTAGAAAACACGTTGATAAAAGAGCAACAACCTCGTTACAACATCATGTATCGGGATGACAAGAGCTATCCCTACATTTGTATTTCAAATGAACCAAGGCCCCGAATTTATCCTACTCGAACCCCACTCAAAGATGGCAGCCGCTACCTTGGACCCTATGATCATGTGGGGCACATGCGCAGAACGCTCGATACGCTAAGGGAGACTTTTGATCTGTGTACGTGTGCAGTTTCATCCAAATCTGTAGACAAAACCCGTAGTGTACTGAAATGGAGATCCTGCCTGGATTCCTACGTAGGAAGTTGTTCTGTTGACCTGCCGGAGGATCAGTACCGGGATTTTATCCGAAAGGTCGAAAGAGTGCTGAACGGAAGGACCAACGAACTTCGAAAAGATTTAAAAGAAGAGATGATAATAGCTTCTACTGCATTGAATTATGAATATGCAGCAAAGGTTAGAGATTCGATTTCTTCCCTGGATAAATTTTCCGAAAAGATGAAATTAGTCACCGAAAGTGATGTAAATCGGGATGTGTTTGCCTTAGAAAGAGATATCGAAATCGGGGAAGCTTGCGGTGTACTTTTTCGAATTCGGGAAGGTAAACTCACAGGAAAATTTCATCGGTTTATACGGAATATTGACGGTAGTTCAAATGCTGAGGTTTTACAATCCTTTTTAGAGGATTACTACACAGGGCAAGATGCAGAAGTACTCCCGACAGATATTATGCTCAGTGATGAGATCTCTGATCCGGATCTGTTAGGTGATTATTTAAGCCAGGCTGTTGGAATGCGTGTTTCGTTATTGGTTCCAAAGATCGGGGAGAAGCGAAAATTAGTAGAATTAGCATTATCTAATGCTCGTTATCAATTGGGACAGAGAAAAATAGAAATCGATAAAATTGAAGGAGATCGAATTCCGGCGAGTGTTCGTGATCTGAAGTCCTATCTCCATTTATCTCGCTTGCCAAGGAGAATCGAGTGTTTTGACAACTCAAATATTCAAGGAAGTGACCCAGTAGCTTCCATGGTACAATTTGTAGATGGTCAGCCCCGAAAAAGCCAGTATAAAAAATTCCACATTAAAACAGTGACAGGACCCGATGACTTTGCCTCCATGAAGGAGATTGTTGGCCGAAGAATTTCTGGATTGACTCGGCAAGGTGATTCCTTGCCGGATTTGATTGTTATCGATGGAGGAAAAGGACAACTGAGCGCAGCCATTGAAGCGCTTAAGGATCTTAATATGGAAGGGGAAATGGAGATTATCGGACTTGCAAAACGCCTAGAGGAAGTTTTTCTACCGGGAAGATCAGATTCTGTGATCATTCCAAAGCATTCTGCCTCCTTAAAACTCCTACAGAGAGTCAGAGATGAAGCGCATCGATTTGCAATTACTTTTCATAGGACAACTCGCTCTGCAAGAACAATTAAGACTGAACTCACCGATATTCCCGGAATTGGTAACAAATCCGCACAACAACTTTTGACGACATTTGGATCGGTAAAATCCATTAAAGAACTTTCTCTGGAAACCCTACAAAAAGAGGTGGGAAAAAAAATTGCGCAACGGATATACGATTATTACAATCCAGAACGTTCAACTTCCGGACAATAGACTTAATCCCCTAATGAACCTGTTTCATCTTCAAACCAAGACGCAAAAATCTCACTCAGATTATTCTGACGAGGATTTGGTGCGTCTCTACAGAAGAAAAAACGATGAACAGGCATTTTCTGAGCTATTAAATCGGCATCAGGAAAAGATTTACTCCTATGTACTCAGTATGGTTCACAATGAAGAAGTAGCCAATGACATCTTCCAGGAGACCTTCACAAAAGTGATTACCAAGATGGATGAGACTTACAACGAACAGGGGAAATGGATTGCATGGGTGATGCGTATTGCTCACAATGCTACGATTGATCACATTAGAAAACAAAAACGATTTGTAGACGTTACAGCCTCTGATGAAGAGGATCAAAAAGCTGATTTTTATGACAGACTTCCCGATGAAGAGTCGTTAGATCAGCTGGAAACCCTGGAGATGGATGAAGCGAAAGCCAGTCTGATGCGTCATATTGCCCAGCTTCCTGAGGAGCAGCGAACCGTAGTAATGCTTCGTCATTACTATCAGATGCCATTCAAAGAGATTGCTGAGCTTACAGATGTCTCCATTAACACGGCTCTTGGTCGTATGCGATATGCTCTGATTAATCTCCGAAAAATGTTTGAAAGCGAGATAGAAAACCAAACCGGAAATCTATGACCTTGGATACCAACGACTCGATACGCTATTTGATGAATGAAATGGATCCGTCTGAATCGATCCATTACGAACGAGAATTAGAGAAGAATCCCGATGCACGTATAGAACTAGAGTCAATGCGGCGTGCTGCGGATCGGCTGCAGGAGGCACCTCCATTTTCGGCTCCGAAACAATTGCTACAGGAGGTTCGGTCCCTGGCCTCTCAAAAGAGCCTTTATCGTAAGCGTCAACAACTCAGAAGAAAAACATTTCAAGCTGCAGCCGTTTTAACGCTCACCCTTATTCCCTCGATTTATTTTCTTTCAGAAGAGTCTAAACGTCAAGTTTCATCACGAGTAGCCGATGCAGAACTGGCATCTCCTTGGGTAGATCAAAATCAACATATTAAATTGGCTGTAACGGGTGTGAATACAGCTACAAACACTGTGGCAAACGCAATCACCGCAACTAGCCAAAACAGTTCCAATAGGACGGTTTCTCAAGCGGAACTGGCATCCCGAAATGTGACCCCTTCATTTTTTCTGACGTTAGAATCTGAACAGGCTACCCATCAGGCTGCAGGTGTCCTCGATTCCATTTATCAGGAGAGTTTCCAAAAGTTACGACCCATTCAGCAATCGACACAAGTGCCTGCCATGGCCCGTGATCTGCAACTTACCGGGTCTGTTCGAAATTAATCATCTCTGAGATAAAGGGATCTGCCCGTCAAATTGCCCTTTTTGGGACACTTATCCACCAGTTTCAAGGATACATTGTGAATAACTTGATTTGGGACAAGGTGACTGTGGCTGTATATTTTGGCTAGATGTAGGATGTATTGCTAAAGGGTTTAGCATATCGTTGCTGGTCTTCGTTGGTTCCAGCTTCTGCGAGCATCCATCTGTTCATGAATCGTCGTACAACCTCAAGGGGATTACTACTCAAAGCGCATGGGAAAAATCATAGCGGTTGCAAATCAAAAGGGCGGGGTTGGTAAAACCACCACTGCTATTAATTTGGCGGCATCCTTAGCCGCAATTGAACATTCTACACTCCTGATTGATCTGGATCCACAAAGTAATACAACCAGTGGACTGGGAATCGAGCCAAAAACCGTAGTTAACTCGATCTATGAAGTTATGGTTGGAGGGGTGGAGGCTCAAACGTCGATCTTAGAAACGGAGATTCCCTATCTAGATCTTCTTCCGGCTCATATTAATTTGGTTGGAGCGGAAATCGAAATGGTGGATCGTGTCCAAAGGGAAAAGATTCTTAAGAAGGCAATCGATACTGTCAAAGACTCCTATGATCTCATCGTGATTGACTGTCCTCCATCGCTGGGACTATTAACGATTAATGCGCTTACAGCCTCCGATTCCGTCCTAATTCCGGTTCAATGTGAATATTTTGCACTTGAAGGACTTGGGCAGCTGTTGAATACGATCAAAATTGTTCGCCAACATCTCAACCCTGATTTGGATATCGAGGGTGTACTTTTAACGATGTTTGATACGCGTACTCGCCTTTCAAGTCAGGTAGCTGAAGAGGTTCGGAAATATTTTGATGATAAAGTCTTTAATGCCATTATTTACAGAAATGTCCGTCTTGCGGAAGCGCCAAGTTTTGGTAGACCGGCTCTTTTGTATGATGCTACCAGTACGGGGGCTCAAAATTACATTCAATTGGCCAGAGAGATTATTAAACGAAATAAAAAACTCTTCAAGAATAGTCCTGTATTGACGGATTAGAGGTAGTCTATGACCCAAAAGAAAGTATTAGGAAGAGGATTAGGGGCTTTTTTCCCGGAATACAGTGAGAAACCGACCGATTCGGATTCTGCAACGAATTCCATGAACACTTCCGCGTCTGAAATGGCGCAATCCACACATTCGGGAACCGCAAAATCAGCCCGGAATAAAACGACTCCGGCAAGATTCGTTAATCCAAAATCCTCGTCGGAGAACATGACCAAGAACGCTGTTACGACACAGTCCGAAGGTCCTCTTGGAGCACCAAAAATGAATCCCGATGAGAAAGCCAGTCGGATTTTGGATGTTCCGGTACAAGATATTCGACCAAATCCTTATCAGCCACGCACCGAATTTGAACCGGAAGCTCTGCAGGAACTTGCGGATTCCATTCAAATGTATGGTTTGATCCAACCGGTGACCGTTCGATATATCGGAGAAAAAAGGTTTGAACTCATTAGTGGAGAGCGCAGACTTCGCGCGTCGAAACTGGCTGGTCTGGCCGAAATACCGGCCTACATACGCGAAGCCAACGATGAACAGCTTATTGCATTGGCTCTTGTTGAAAATATTCAGCGTGAACAGCTTAACGCCTTAGAGGTTGCGTTGGGTTATCAGCGCCTGTTGGATGAGTTTTCATATACGCAGGAGCAGGTTGCAGATCGGGTTGGGAAAAAACGATCCACGGTCGCAAACATGCTTCGAATTCTGCAATTACCAGCCTACATTCAAGCTGCGATACGTGACGATCTAATTTCAGCAGGGCATGCAAGAGCATTGGTTTCCGTCGAAGATACTGCGGAACAACAGAAACTTTTAAAAAAGATTATACAAGAAAGTCTTTCTGTTAGAGAAGTGGAGCGACTGGTAAAACAACTCCGATTCTCCACCCCGGCTACAACAGGTAAATCCAAGATTCCAACACCTTCCTTTATTCGAAGTTTCTCAGACCGTCTTCGTCAGACATTGGGAACTCGAGTTCATCTTCAACCAAAAGCAAAAGGCGGGGAGATCCGAATTCAATACGCTTCAGATGAAGAATTGGAGCGAATCATGCAGATTTTGGATCCAGACGAATGACTCCTCAAATCGAATGCAATACCATCCGTTTAGGGCGAATGCGTTCGATATACGTCCTTTTTTTAGGACTTCTCCTTCAGGGACTCTGGATGGATGCAGCACTAGGGCATTCGGGGAATGCAATAGAGAGCGTTTCAACTTCCGACACCCTCCAGTTAGACCCAAAAGACGTGATGCTCAAATCGTTGATGCTTCCTGGTTGGGGACAATTTCAAAATGAGCAGAGGTGGAAAATACCTGTGATTTACGGGGCTTTTGTGGGTGCCGGATTTTATTTGTCCGATCTGACCAAACGATATCACGATTATCGTGCAGCGGTTTATAATACGAGTCGTGGCGAAGAGAGTGATTTTCGGTTTGGCCAAACACCATCCTATATTCCTTCTAATGCCAATATTACTGAGCTTCAACGACTGAGAGACAGTTACCGTAATAAGCGTGATTTTGCGTTTCTTGTGTTTGGAATGTTATACGGGCTTAATGTTTTGGATGCGTATGTATATGCTCATATGAGCAGTTTTGATGTCAGTGATGATTTGCGTGCTTCCATTTCCATTGCTCCCATGACGCATCAGGGTGTGGAAAGGGCCTCGCTAAATGCCTCCAGGATTACTCCTGGGATACGGGTACAGATCTCATTACGTTAACTTCATAAAAACGAGTCATGACGGACGACAAATACCCAAAGAATACACCTGAATGTCCAGAAAATACATCCCAAGTAGAAATGCGTTCGTTTGCTCATGTGGAGGAAAGTACCCATGATCTATGGAGTATTTTTAAGATCATGGGGGAGCTTGTTGATGGGTATGACAAGCTTCTCAAAGTGGGACCCTGTATATCGATATTCGGCTCTTCTCGGATGAAAAGTCATGATCCCTATTTTGGAAAAGCCCGGGAAATGGCCCAATTGATTTCTCAAAATGGATTTGGAGTCATTACCGGGGGTGGACCTGGCATTATGGAGGCCGGGAATCAAGGTGCCATCGAGGCAGGGGGGAAATCGGTAGGTCTATCGATTGAACTTCCCCATGAACAAGGTACTAACCCTTATGTGCATCCTCAATATGAGATAAACTTTAATTATTTCTTCATTCGCAAGGTGATGTTTGTAAAATATGCCAAAGCCTTTATTGTCTTTCCTGGCGGTTTTGGCACTCTGGATGAACTCTTTGAGTGCTTAACTCTCATTCAAACCCTTAAAATTTCACCGATCCCGGTCGTACTTATTGGAAAAGAATTTTGGTGTGGGCTAACCGATTGGATCACCAATCGGTTAATCGCTGATGGGATGATTTCGGAGAAGGATAGGGATCTTTTCATGGTTTGCGACGAACCCGAAAAGGCTATGCGTTATATTTTAGATACACTCGAACCTGGAAAGTTAAAACCGAACTTTTCCTTTTAAGATCGGGTTTTAAAGAAAAAAATCATTACTTTTTCGCTCCTTTGCAGTTTCCTGGCGAGATAAATTCTGAACCAGAATCTACAATCAAAATCATCAACTGAATACCCACAGTTAAACCTAAATACGTTCATTATGAAATTTCTTTGCAGAACCTCTTATGCCTTGATTCTTCTGCTTTTCGTTGCAGTTGTAACGACACAGATGGGTTATGCGCAGGATCCTGCGCGTGTAGAAATCACGGAACTCTACAATTCAGCCCAACAAGAAGCTCAAAACCAAAACTTTGATGTGGCCATCAATCGCTTTAGAGAAACTCTTCAAAAAGCGGATGCTGCGGGTCTTGGAGATATCCGAGAATTGGTCGTTGGACAACTTCCAAGAATCTACTCAGCAAAAGCTGCATCTTTATACAAAGAGTTCCAAGGTGGACAAACTTTACCTGCCATCAATCTTGCCATTGACGCCTTCAAAGCGGCAAAGGCAGCTGGTGATGAGTTTGGAGATGCTACGGTTTCAACTCAGGCTCAAAATGCTATCCCACAACTCTATTATGCCAAGTCTATAGTTCAATTCCGTGAGGGAGATCTAGAAGCCTCTTCTGTAACCTTAGACGAGGCGATTAAGACAAATGCAAATTATGCTCAGGCCTATTACCAAAAAGGTTTGGTACTCAGACGAATCGGAAATTTTCCAGTATTAGAAGTTGTAAGCTGGTTTGATCAAGCCGTTACAATAGGTGATGCCTTTGGTCAAACTCGCATCGTAAACAACGCTAAGGAGCAGGCTGTGGAAACCTTACTCTTTGAAGCCGTGACGATTTCTGAAAGCAGACAGTATGACCGTGCGATTGAATATTTAACCAAAGCGAATGAATACGAGACAGGCTCAGCCATGGTTTACTATAGACTGGCTGAAATTCATAACAAAAGGTCCAATTCATCCGCTGCGATTCAAAATGCTAATCGTGCCCTTGAGTTTGAGCAGGGTGGAGTTGTAGATAAGGCAAAGATTTATTTTGAGCTTGGAGTTGCCTATCAGATGTTAAATCAAAAGGATAACGCCTGCTCCGCATTTAAGAATGCGGCCTACGGAGACTTCAGAGATCCGGCAAATTATAAAATGGAAATCGAACTCAAGTGCTCTGGATCGTAAACTCGGATCCCTATGTTAAGTTTTGAAATTCGGCACCCCAAAGGTGCCGAATTTTTTTTATGTTCTTGAACCGGTCTATGCCGGTAAAATAAAGGGCTGATCTATACAGTTCAATGTTAAAAGAATTGCACTTTACATCTCTTTGAAGCTTTCTATTTTTTCATGTCACTACCCTCTACACCATCTGACTCTATGTCCAATTCACCTGCGAATCCACTCGAACAATTAGTTGTAAATACTATCCGTGCCTTGAGTATGGATGCGGTCGAGAAAGCGAATTCGGGTCACCCCGGAATGCCGATGGGAATGGCAGATGCAGCGTATGTATTGTGGCATAACTATTTACGTCATAATCCTGCGAATCCCAACTGGTTTAATCGGGATCGGTTTATTCTTTCCGCGGGTCATGGATCGATGTTGTTATATTCCTTGCTCCATTTATCAGGATATGAGGTCTCCCTGGAAGATTTGAAAAAGTTCAGGCAGTGGGGAAGTAATACTCCAGGCCATCCAGAGGTGGGTATGACGCCCGGAGTTGAGACGACTACGGGTCCTCTGGGGCAGGGATTCGCAACAGGTGTAGGAATGGCAATTGCCGAAAATCACCTGGCCTCAGTCTTTAATGTTGCGAATTCGGCGTTAATCGACCACTACACGTATGCCATTGTCAGTGACGGTGACTTGATGGAAGGGGTCAGCCATGAGGCAGCTTCTCTCGCTGGGCATTTACAACTTGGAAAACTGATCTATCTCTATGACGCAAATCGAATTTCGATAGACGGAAGTACCGATCTAAGTTTTACAGAAGACGTAACTAAACGCTTTGAAGCCTACGGTTGGCAAGTACTCCAGTGTGATGGTCATGATCGATCTGCGATCGCTCTAGCAATTGAATCCGCTCAGAAAGAGACAAATAAACCATCTTTGATAGTTTGCAGAACTCACATCGGATTTGGAAGTCCGTCTAAGCAGGACAGTGAGAGTTCTCATGGATCTCCATTGGGCTCCGACGAGGTCAAAGCTACGAAAATAAATCTCGGTCTGGATCCGGAACAAGAATTCCATGTTCCTGTAGAAGTTTACGATCTTATGCGTCAAGCGATCCAAAAAGGAGAAGAACTTCAATCAAAATGGGAAAAACAGCTGCATTCAGTTGCCTCTACCCATTCAGAATTGGTCACTGAACTTCAACGCCGCATTCAGGGCCATTTACCTGAAAATTGGGTAGATCACTTGCCGGAATTTCCAGCCAATCCCAAAGGACTGGCTTCCAGAAAAGCATTTGGGGATGTACTAAATGCCACCTGTTCCTCTTTACCAGAATTACTGGGCGGGTCCGCAGACTTGACGGGGAGTAATAATACCTTTATGACGGGACAGGGAGTTTATACTCCTTCCACGCCTTTAGGTCGGAATTTTCATTATGGGGTACGTGAACATGCCATGGGGGCAGCGATGAACGGAATGGCTCTACATGGCGGAGTGAGACCTTTTGGGGGTACTTTCCTGGTGTTTGCAGACTATTGCAGACCTGCGATTCGTTTGGCAGCGTTGTCTCATATTCCCGCAATCTACATTTTCACTCATGACAGTATCGGACTAGGTGAGGATGGGCCTACACATCAACCGATAGAGCATCTGGCGTCCTTGAGAGCGATGCCTAATGTACAGGTTTTGAGACCTGCGGACGCAAATGAGGTAGCTATATGCTGGAAAATGGCACTTGAGCATACCAAAGGACCATCGTTATTGATTTTAACCCGTCAAAATTTACCTACTCAAGAGCGAACAGCGTTTAACCATGTTACACACGCTGAAAAAGGTGCTTATGTAGTCGGAAATGTAAAATCTGCTTCCTCTGATGTGATTCTTATTGCCACAGGGTCAGAGGTGTCAAGTGCCTTACAAGCCTCTGAGATCCTTTCCGATAAGGGATTTCAAGCGGCCGTGGTTAGTATGCCATCATGGGAACAGTTCCGCAAACAACCCTTAGAGTGGAAAGAATCCGTTCTTCCGTCTTCTGTAAAGCGAAGAGTATCGATAGAAGCAGCTGCGACTATGGGCTGGATGGAGTGGACCGGAGCAGAGGGGCTTCAGATCGGGATCGATCATTTTGGAGCCTCAGCTCCTGCGGAAACTCTCTTTGATCAATTTGGTCTAACCCCCGAAAAAATTGCATCATGCATTCTGGATTGGATGACCAAATCGTAAGGGAATAATCCATCCGAATGAATTCGAAAAGCACACTCTTTTTACTTGATGGGATGGCTCTTGCCTACAGAGCCCACTTTGCTTTTGTGAATTCACGCCTTACCAATCCGGAAGGAATTCCAACTGGGCCCGTATTGGGTTTTGCCAATACCCTGGACAAACTGCTCGAAACGGAACGTCCCAGTCATATTGCGGTTGCATGGGATACCCATGCAAAAACCTTTCGCCATGAACTCGACTCGCAATACAAAGCTAATCGCCCTCCGCAGCCTGATGAGCTTCGCATTGGCATTCCTCTTATTAAAGAGATGGTTCAGGCTTATGGAATTCAAAATTTGGAGTTGGACGGGTACGAAGCAGATGATATTATTGGAACCCTGGCCGATAAGGCCAATGAGGAGGATGTGAATGTGTTTCTGGTTACCCCAGATAAAGATTTTATGCAGCTTGTGCATGATCACATCAAAATGGTTAAACCAGACAATGCCAATGGGGGATTTTTATTGATTGGACGGGAAGAGGTTAAAGAATATTTCGGTGTTTACCCCAATAAGGTGATTGATGTACTGGCGATTATTGGGGATGCGAGTGACAATGTTCCAGGAGTACCTGGAATTGGGAAAAAGGGAGCTCCTGCGTTAATTGAGCAATTTGGATCTCTAGAGCAAGCCATTGCTTCTTCCAATCAAATTTCGGCCAAGAAACAACGTGAAGGGTTGCAACAGTTTGCGGAGCAAGCACTACGTGCCAAGGAAATGGTGACGATTCATACAGATGTACCTGGAATCCCTTCTTGGAAAGAACTGAGTTGGTCGGGTCCCAACCGGGCTGATCTAGGTCCTTTTTTTAAACGGATGGCCTTTCGAACGCTGACCCAAAAGTATCTTGACGAAGGGAAAAATGGGGATCTGTTTTCGGGAGGAATGGTCACAAAACCACAATCCGGCCCTTCCATTTCGGCTCAACTTAGCCCTGCAAGCTCTGGTGGCATGTCTGCCCAAGAATTTCCTCCTCAAACGTTCCAGAAACTTGAGGATCGTAATTCAACTTATACCTTGGTCAAGAATGTAGAGGAGTTTCAATCCCTTGTTACGCGGTTGTCTGCGTCTTCGAGACTTTGCGTGGATACCGAAACAGATTCTTCTGAGCCGATGGAGGCGGTTTTACTGGGTATATCATTGGCCGAACAGGCGGGTGAAGCCTCGTATATTCCCTGTGAAGACTCTTTTTGTTCGCTTGAAGAGATAAAATCGATTCTTCAGCCATTAGTTCAAGACAAGAATAGAGAGTGGATCGCTCATCACATGAAATATGATTGGATTGTGTTAAAGAGGTCTGGAATTCAACTGGAAGGAAGCGTGTATGATACAATGGTAGCCGCCTATTTATTGGATGCCTCGCAGTCGTTGTCCATGGATAGTCTGGCCAGAAAGTATCTCGGGTACGATCCCATCCCGATTACAGCTTTAATTGGTGAAGGAAAAACAGATAAAACCATGCGTGATGTCCCCTTGGAGGAGGTGAAAACCTATGCATGTGAAGATGCAGATATCACGCTTCAACTCGCCAATCACCTAAATCCTCTCTTGGCAAAGGACGAGGTAGACAATGTAGGTCGTAAGATTGATTTTCCACTGGTTCCCGTATTGGCCCGAATGGAAGTGACCGGTGTGCGGATCGACGATCAGATGTTAAAGGAGTTTTCATCGCAAGTAAGGGTGGATATGTCCACACTCGAAGAGGAGATATATGCGCTTGCAGGCCGTCAATTTAACGTGCAATCCACACAACAATTGGGTGAAATTCTTTTTGAAGAATTGAACTTACCCACAAATAAAAAAACGAAAACCGGTCGTTATTCAACCTCTGAAGATGTATTGCAATCCCTTTCGGTGCATCATGAATTACCAGCACGCATCTTAGATTACAGAAGCTTATCTAAACTCCAATCCACCTATGCGGAGGCTCTTCCAAAGTTAATTCATCCAGAAACAGGTCGGGTTCATACCAGCTTTAATCAAACGGTAACGGCTACGGGAAGGCTTTCTTCCTCTAATCCAAATCTTCAAAATATTCCGATCAGAACTTCTCGTGGGAAGGAAATTCGTAAAGCTTTTATTCCGGCAGATGGATATCAAATGCTTGCAGCAGACTACTCTCAGGTGGAACTTCGAATCATTGCTTCAATCGCACGGGACCAGGCGATGATGGAAGCATTTGAAAAAGGGGAGGATATTCATGCCAGAACTGCTCGCGAAATCTTTGATCTGGATCCGGCAGAACCGGTGACCGCAGACCACCGTAGAAAAGCAAAAGAGGTGAATTTTGGGATCCCCTATGGTGTGAGTGCATATGGCCTGGCTTCACGATTAGGCATTAGTAACGGGGAAGGAAAGGCGATGATTGATCGTTATTTCGAGCGATTCCCAGGAGTAAAAACCTATATTGATAAAACGATTCAATTTGCCACTGTGAACGGGTATGTTAAGACACTTTCCGGCAGAAGAAGATATATTCCAGATATTCACAGTTCAAATTGGAACTTAAAAGGGTTTGCAGAGCGCACAGCCATCAACATGCCAATTCAGGGAACGGCGGCAGATATTATCAAGTTGGCCATGATTGCGCTTGATCAAGAATTCATTAAACGGAATACAAAATCCAGAATGGTGCTTCAAGTGCATGATGAACTTGTATTTGAGGTGCATGAGGATGATCTGGATATCATTCCGAATGTGATTCAAAAAGCCATGGAGGAGGCGTATTCACTGGAAGTACCGCTAAAAGTGGATATGGGAATCGCCATGAACTGGCTGGATGCCCACGGATAGACTTGACTTTACGTCACCTTAAGTGATTCTAAAATCATGAGATAAGAGTGATATCGTTCAGGATCAATCTTTCCCTCCTCGAAGGCTTTCATAACACCACAATCCGGTTCATGCTCATGGGTACATGTGTTGAATCTACATTCTTCTCTTGGACCCCTCATCTCGGGGAAATACAGTGATAATTCCCACGGTTCAATATCCACGAGTCCGAACTCCTTGATTCCGGGAGTATCCGCAATCATTCCACTGAACTGAAGAGGAATCAGTTGTGCAAAGGTCGTGGTATGTCGTCCCTTGCCGGTGGAAGAGGATATCTCAGAGGTTCTTCGCTCCAGTGAAGGATCTAGTTTGTTCAGTAGCGAAGTTTTACCGGTTCCGGATGGTCCGATAAGCGCGGAAATTTTTCCAGATAACGCTTTTTTTAAGTCTTCGATTCCTTCTCCGGTTTGAGCGGAGCAGTGTAAAACAGGATATCCCAATGAAGTGTAAAGGGAGGTAAGCCATTCAACAGTGTCCGCCTCTTTCTTTCTCTTAAGATCCAATTTATTTAGTATAACCCCGGCAGGCACACCATAAGCTTCGCAGGTGACCAGAAATCGGTCAATAAATCCTGGTTTGGGACGAGGATCTTTCACCGCCTGCACCACCCAGGCCATGTCCAGATTGGTGACCAGGATCTGAGCTTGTTTTCGCGTGTGAGTGGAAAGACGGGGGATCGCGTTTTTGCGCTCGTGAATTTGGTCGATCACTCCGGTCTGATCCTCCTGAACAATAATCCTAACCCGATCCCCAACTGCAATCGGATGGGTAGTTTCGTCCTCATGAAGGCGTTGTTTCCCGCTCAGTCGGCTGGAGATAATCTTCCCATCCGCCAGTACCTGAGCCCAACTGCCAGTTGATTCAATAATAATGCCTTCACGGATGGGTTTTGGAAGGTATTCCTGAGAATCCGATGGTGTCAAGGAGATGTCGTTTCAACAATGTCGGTTACCCCGTCAACAGAAACCTGTACTGTTGCCGCTTCATTACCTTGTGGAGACTCTTTTTCATCAACACGAAAGAATTTTACAGGATCCTGAGTCGGTTTTGCTTCCAGTACTTTTTCCAGGAGCGGGCCCATCCGGTCAAGATACTCAATCTCAAGATTCCCAATGACATTCTGTTCAATCTCGGAGACATCCTTTTCATTTTTAAGAGGAAGAAATACCTTTTTGATTCCGGCGCGTTTTGCAGCCAGAACTTTTTCTTTGATGCCTCCAACCGGTAGAACGAGCCCTCGGAGTGTAATTTCACCTGTCATTGCCACAGTACCTTTCACCTTACGTAGCGTAAAAATCGAGGCAATCGCAGACATCAACGCTACCCCTGCAGACGGTCCGTCTTTTGGCACCGCTCCGGCAGGAACGTGAATATGAAGATCCCATTTCGTGAAGGCCTCGGACGGAATCTGAAGTTTTTCCGCATTGGCCTTCATCCAAGACACGGCGAGTA
>JAURMN010000006.1 GCA_030830725.1 Balneolales bacterium
CATGAGTTTGTTCAATTGTATCTGAATAGTCTGATCTTCAATTTTTGAAAATAGAATCTCTCCAGCAGCTATGGACTGACCCGTGTTGATCATTTTTTTAGAAATATCTTGCCATTTTAATGTTTCAGATAGCCCAAGACTTTTGCGAAGAGTTGCCATTTTTTTAGGCATTACAGGACTAAACATGACGGACAGAGCGGATGCGATCTGAGCACTAACGTAAAGGGCCGTATCGCATTTTTCTGGAGATTCTTTTTTTGTTTTCCAAGGTTCAGACTCTGTAAAATAGCGATTACCTTCTCGAGCCAGGTTCATCGTTTCTTGAACCGCTTCCCTGAATCGAAAAGATTCATAGGCTTTACTTACTTTTTCCTTTTGATTCTCTATCGCAGAAAGTGCTTCCAGATCACGAGATGAAAACTCACCAGGTATCGGAATTTTTCCATCAGAAAAACGCTCAATAAACGTCAAAGTTCGGTTTACAAAATTCCCGAGAATGTCGGCAAGTTCCGAATTAACCCTCTGTTGAAAATCTTTCCAATTAAAGTCCGAGTCCTTACTCTCTGGGAGAATTGAGGCAATCACATACCGAAAGAGATCCGCTTCAAAATCCTCGAGGGCTTCATGCAACCATATTGCCCAGTTTCGTGACGTTGAGAGCTTTTTTCCTTCCAAATTTAAAAATTCATTTGCAGGCACCTGATCAGGAAGGATATATCCCCCATGTGCTTTGAGCATAACAGGAAAGATGACACAGTGAAAGACAATATTATCTTTTCCGATGAAATGAATTAATCGGGTTCCAGAATCCATCCACCAGCGTTTCCAGTCTTCAGGTTCACCTTGGATTTCGGCCCATTCTTTGGTCGCCGATATGTAGCCGATTGGAGCGTCAAACCATACATAAAGCACTTTACCCAGAGCATCCACATGAGGAACTGGAACTCCCCAGGATAAATCACGGGTTACGGCTCTATCGGAAAGTCCCGATTGAAGCCAACTATTTACCTGTCCCGTAACATTTGGCTTCCAGTCGCCATGCCCCTGAATCCACACTTCGAGTTCCCTTTGATAATTTCCTAAGGGCAAAAACCAATGTTCGGTTTCTTTGAGTTCGGGTTTGGTTCCACTTAGTGCACTGATTGGATTAATCAAGTCAGATGGGGAGAGGGATTTACCACATTTCTCACACTGATCTCCATACGCTTCTGAATATCCACATGTTGGGCAAGTACCTTTAACGTATCGATCCGGTAAGAACATCTTCTTTTCGACATCATAGAGTTGCTTCTCCATTTTCCTAACAAAAGCACCCTTTTCTTCAAGGAACTTAAAGAAATCTGAAGCGGTTTGATGGTGGACAGCAGAGGATGTTCTGCCATAATAATCGAATGAGATACCGAATTGATCAAACGTTTTTTTATTCAGCTCATGATATCGATCCACAATTTCCTGAGGAGTACACCCTTCCTTTTCAGCAGCAATTGTAATCGGAACGCCATGTTCGTCAGATCCACATATATGCAAGATGTCCTTCCCGTTTAGTCGCATATATCGAGTGTACAAATCAGACGGCAGGTAAGCCCCGGCTACATGTCCGATATGTAAAGGGCCATTGGCATAAGGAAGAGCCGATGTAACCAGCGTTCGATTGAAACTCACGGATTAACTCCTGTTTTTGTTTTTTTGCATATAGCGAAGGAATGTACAAAACTCTACACTTTTTCACCCGAACTAAGGTTTTGATAAAGAGCCAAATGTAAGCATCTGGAGTGGCTCAAGGCTAGAGTTCATGAAGACCTTGTAAGTGAATAAAGTGCAATACCAACCGCTACTGAGATGTTCAAAGAATGTTTTTTACCGAATTGATTGATATGTACATGTAGTGGAGCCTTATTTAGAATATCATCCGCAACTCCCACGATTTCACTTCCTGCGACTAAACAGAATGGAGTTTTCAGCGATGTCACGATTTCCAGTGAAACGGATACGGAAGTTTGCTCCAAGGCAATCAGACTATGCCCCTCATTATTGATATACTGAAGACCCTCATCAACGCTGTTAAAGTAGATCCAATCTACACTTTTTTCAGCTCCCAAAGCCGTTTTTGTAATTTTTTCTGAAGGGGGAGTAGGAGTAAACCCGGATAGAAGTACTTTTCTGAACCCTAGTGCATCTGCAATTCTAAAAATACTACCCACATTATAGGTACTTCTTACATCATGTAACCAGATCATATTCCGAGGATCTTTATTTAGTCGGTTATCACGATTATCCTCATAGATCTCTTTCGGTGTTTTCTTTCGTATGCTCATATCGGAGGAGGGGTTCAGATTGGTTCAGAACGCAGAATATGGTAATTTACAAGTTTATGGTCGATTCCCGCCCATAAAAGAAAATTTATTCGAATTTAGAATTGGATTTATGGCTAAAAATTATTTGTCCAAAGAGGGATATGAAAGGCTTGATGCGGAGCTCAAAGACTTGAAAACTCGTGGAAGAAGAGAAATCGCGGACGACATTGCAGAAGCTAGAGCAAAAGGTGATCTAAGTGAAAATGCGGAGTATGATGCAGCAAAAGAGGCGCAAGGTCTTCTTGAGAAACGAATTGCTGAGCTTGAACACACATTAGCTACGTCCAGCATTATTGATGACAAAAATATTGACACGAGCAAAGCCTACTTACTTAGTACCGTGACGATTAAGAATCACAACGCAGGGAAAGAGATGAAATACACGCTTGTATCGAAAGACGAAGCTGATTTTAGTACAGGTAAGATCTCTGTGGATTCACCTATCGGTGCTGCAATACTCGGAAAAGAAATTGGAGATGTTGTTGAAGTTCAGGTACCAGCGGGTAAATTGAAATTGGAAATCCTAAATATTTCAAGATAAACTAATCATGAATATCGCAGTTGTTGGAACCGGGTATGTCGGACTTGTTACTGGAACGTGTTTTGCGGATGGAGGGCATAACGTGGTTTGTGTGGATGTGGACGCAGCCAAAGTAAAACGCATGAAAAATGGTGAAGTACCTATTTACGAACCCGGATTAAATCACATTTTTGATCGATCTGTGAGAGAACAAAGGCTCACATTTACTACAAATCTAGAGGAAGCATTTAAAGTAGCTGATGTTGTTTTTCTTTGTCTACCCACACCGCCTGGAGCAGATGGACAAGCCGATCTAAGCTTTATTCTTCGTGTTGCTGGCGACTTAGGAACTCTTTTTAATAAACATAATGAGTACAAAGTAATCGTCAATAAAAGTACAGTTCCAGTTGGCACTGCAGACAAAGTAAGAGAAGCTATTTCAGCGAAAACAAGCGCAGAATTTGATGTTGTTTCTAACCCAGAATTTCTACGCGAAGGTGCTGCTGTCGAAGATTTCATGCGTCCTGAACGTGTTGTAGTCGGAACTCAAAGTGATCGAGCAGCGGAGATAATGACAGAGATCTATGAACCCTTTGTCCGTAGTGGTAATCCAATCATTGTCATGGACGAAAGAAGCTCTGAGTTGACAAAATACGCAGCAAATGCCATGTTGGCTACTAAAATTACTTTTATGAATGAGATTGCCAACATATGTGAGCGCGTTGGTGCAGATGTAGATCAAGTTCGTAAAGGAATAGGAACAGACAGTCGAATTGGTAAACGTTTCCTTTTTGCAGGGATTGGCTATGGAGGCAGTTGTTTCCCAAAAGATGTACAGGCGATTCATCATACCGCCGGAGAGTATGGCTATGATTTCAAGATTCTAGATGCTGTGATGAGTGTCAATGAGGTTCAGAAAGTTTCCATCGTCGAAAAAGTAAAACATCATTTTGGATCCAATTTGTCTGGTAAGACGTTTGCTGTTTGGGGCCTTGCATTTAAACCCGAAACGGATGATGTCAGAGAAGCGCCTTCTCTGTACATAACACGTGAACTTGTGGCTTTAGGTGCTTCCATTAAAGCCTATGACCCTGAAGCGAGAGAAACGTTCAAAATAGCCGCTCACCCTGAGGCTTTACAGCAGATTGAATTTGTGAAAGACCGTGATTCAGCCCTAGATAATGCGGATGCTCTAATTATATGCACAGAATGGAATGAATTTAGGCGCCCGGGAATTGACAAATTCAAAGATCGTCTGAAGAGTCCCATAGTGTTTGACGGTAGAAACCTGTTTGATTTGGATGATGCGGAAAAGGCGGGATTAACCTATTATTCAGTTGGTAGACCCACAGTCCAATAAGCGAGTAAAAGGGTTGATTTTCTTATAATGTTTTAAAAACAGATTGAACCGAATGAGCATAACTATAAAGAGAGTTTTGGTCACAGGAGGAGCAGGTTTTTTAGGTTCCCATCTCTGTGATCGTTTCATGAAGGAGGGTTGGGATGTTGTATGTATGGACAACCTGATCACAGGTAACGAAAACAATATTTCCCATTTGATTGGGCAACCTGGATTTGAATTCGTAAAGTATGATGTGACTAATTACGTCCACGTGCCAGGCAAGCTCGATCTCATTCTGCATTTTGCGTCTCCTGCTTCACCAATCGACTATCTGGAGATGCCTATTCAAACTTTGAAAGTGGGTAGTTTGGGAACACACAAGGCTCTTGGACTTGCAAAAGAAAAAAAAGCAAGGTTTCTACTGGCGTCCACCAGTGAAGTGTATGGTGATCCACTCATTCATCCGCAACCTGAATCCTATTGGGGAAATGTAAATCCGATTGGATATCGTGGGGTATATGATGAAGCGAAGCGATTCGCCGAGGCCATGACAATGGCTTATCATCGTTATCATAAAGTGGATACCCGTATTGTTCGAATATTTAATACCTATGGCCCAAGAATGCGTCTAGATGATGGAAGAGCTTTGCCTACCTTCATGGCTCAGGCCTTGAGAGGTGAAGACATTACCGTATTCGGAAAAGGAGAGCAGACACGTTCTTTTTGTTACGTGGACGATTTGATCGAAGGAATTTACCGACTTTCTCAAAGTGAAGAAGTGGATCCTGTGAACATCGGGAATCCAGAGGAAATCACCATCCTGGATTTTGCGAAAGAGATTATCGAATTGACGGGATCCCGAAGTAAAATTATCTATAAAGATCTTCCTAAAGACGATCCACAGGTGAGAAGACCCGATATTTCTCGAGCTACATCCATATTGAAGTGGACTCCGCAAGTACCTCGCAGAGAGGGATTGGAAAAAACCCTTCAGTATTTTAAATCAATCGTTCCATAATGAGCGGTCTTATTGATTTGTACCTTTATTCTATTGACTCAGGAAAATTAAGGTTTTTGTTGTTTCATCGTGCAAAGGGTAAAATTTACCAGAATCAATGGCGTATGATCGGAGGTAAACAGGAGGAAAGTGAAACACACTGGCAGGCCGCTCTTCGAGAACTCAAAGAAGAAACAGGATTGACTCCCAATCGTTTTTGGACGATTCCGTCTCTGAATCATTTTTACGAACCGAAAACGGATCAAATCAGACTAATTCCAGCCTTTGCTGCTGAAATATCGATGAGCTCTGAGATCCTTCTGGATGATGAGCATTCCCAGTATCGATGGATCGAGGTAGACCAAATTTCAGAATATATTCAATGGCCTGAACAACAGCGACTTTTGGAGCTGGTCAGTGCTATCGTCCAACGAAATGAAATTCTGCCCGAATGGCAGATTTTGTTCTAGCATTTTTCTGGAAAAAAGGGCATAAATCCTTATCTTTATCGATTCTAAATAAGCCGCTCATTGGACATGATCGAACTCTCGATCCAGGTCAGAATTGTCAGGCTATCCGACGAACGACAGAGTCTGTTTTGTCGTTACAGAATACAATTTGAACTTTACAAACCGTTAACCCTTTATAACACGTTAGCTATGAGTGATACCCAGACGCTACACGACTTTATAGGTGAAGAATATAAATATGGCTTCACTACGGATGTCGAATACGAAGATTTTCCGAAAGGGCTGAATGAAGAGATCATACGAAAGCTCTCCGCCATCAAAGAAGAGCCCGATTGGATGTTGGATTTCAGATTAAAAAGCTTCCGCGCCTGGGAACAGATGGAGGAACCATCCTGGTTTAATGCCGAGTACGTAAAGCCTGTTTTTGATAAAATTCAATATTACAGTGCGCCCAAAAATCGATCTAAGGTTGAGAGCCTGGACGAACTGGATCCAAAAATCAAGGAAACTTACGATAAACTTGGAATCCCCCTTGACGAGCAGATGAGACTTGCCGGTGTTGCTGTTGATGCTGTATTTGATAGTGTTTCGATCTTCACAACATTCAAAGATAAGCTTGCTCATGCAGGGGTTATTTTCTGCTCCATATCGGAGGCAATTCAAAAATATCCTGATCTGGTAAAGAAATACATGGGATCCGTGGTTCCAGCCAGAGATAATTTTTACTCTGCTTTGAACTCAGCTGTTTTTTCAGATGGCTCATTTACCTATGTACCCAAAGACACCATTTGTCCAATGGATCTTTCGACCTATTTCCGAATCAATAACATGGAGTCGGGACAGTTTGAGAGAACCCTGATAATAGCTGAAGAAAATAGCTATGTGAGCTATTTGGAAGGATGTACGGCTCCAATGTATGATTCGAATCAATTACATGCTGCCGTAGTAGAATTAATCGCACTCGATCATGCGGAGATCAAGTACTCTACTATTCAAAACTGGTATTCCGGTGATGAACAAGGCAAAGGAGGAATCTACAATTTTGTAACAAAGCGGGGTCTATGTAAAGGGAATCACTCCAAAATCTCCTGGACGCAACTGGAAACAGGATCTGCTGTAACACTTAAGTATCCAAGTGTTATCTTGCAAGGCGACTATTCCGTTGGTGAGTTTTATTCCGTTGCGGTGACGAACAAACGCCAACAGGCAGATACCGGAACGAAAATGATTCACTTGGGTAAGAACACCAAGAGTACCATTATTTCAAAGGGGATTTCTGCCGGAGAATCTAATAATAGCTACCGTGGAGAAGTTCGAGTCGGAAAAAAGGCTGTGAATGCTCGAAATTACTCTCAGTGCGACTCTATGCTGATTGGTCAAACATGTGGAGCGCATACATTTCCTTATATTGAGTCCGCAAATCCAACGGCTAAAATTGAACACGAAGCTACCACCTCAAGAGTCGGAGAGGACCAAATCTTTTATCTCCAGCAAAGGGGAATGAGTGAGCAGGATGCGATTTCTCTTATTGTGAACGGCTTCTGCAAAGATGTTCTCAAAGAGTTACCAATGGAATTCGCAGTGGAAGCCAATAAACTTCTGGATATCAAACTAGAGGGTAGTGTCGGATAAGTCATAATCTACTGGCTATATCGTGAACATATTAATCTTAAAACGTTTACTATCGTGTTAGAAATCAAAAATTTACATGCCGTTGTCGAAGGTGAGGATATTCAAATCTTAAAAGGCGTGGATCTCACTGTCAAAAAGGGAGAAATTCATGCAATCATGGGACCCAATGGTAGCGGCAAGAGTACATTGTCTAAAGTTGTAGCCGGTCATCCAGGATATGAGGTAACAGAGGGCGATATTTTATTTGACGGCGAAAGTATTCTGGAAATGGATCCAGATGAAAGAGCACATGCTGGAATATTTCTTGCTTTTCAATATCCAGTTGAAGTGCCCGGCGTGACGAATATGACTTTACTTAGAGAATCGTACAACACGATTGCAGCATCAAGAGGTCGTGAGGAGATGGATCCGTTGGAATTTGAAGACTATCTTCGCACTAAGCTCGATTTAGTTGAAATGAACCCTGAATTTTTGAATCGTAGCGTGAATACCGGATTTTCAGGTGGTGAAAA
>JAURMN010000040.1 GCA_030830725.1 Balneolales bacterium
CCGTAGCATACCGCGAACTTTCTCTGTTGCTTAAGCGTCCTCCAGGACGTGAAGCGTATCCTGGTGATGTGTTTTATCTGCACAGTCGTCTCCTTGAGCGTGCAGCAAAGATCAACGCCAACGACAGTGTGGCTCAGCAGATGAATAATATCCCTGATGCCTTGAAATCAAAGGTAAGAGGTGGTGGATCCTTAACGGCTCTGCCTGTAATTGAAACCCAAGCAGGTGACGTCTCTGCATACATTCCGACCAACGTGATTTCCATTACCGATGGTCAGATCTTCTTAGATACTGATTTGTTTAACTCCGGCGTTCGTCCAGCCATCGATGTGGGGATTTCTGTGAGCCGGGTGGGGGGTTCCGCTCAGGTGAAATCCATGAAGAAACTTTCCGGTACTCTGAAGTTGGATCTAGCTCAATACCGTGAATTGGAAGCTTTTTCGAAATTTGGATCTGATTTGGATGCTTCTACACAACGTCAGCTCAAACGTGGACAGCGTACCGTTGAGTTGATGAAGCAAGGGGAGTATCAGCCTTTACCAGTGGAGAACCAGATTGCCCTGCTGAAATTGAACAATGTGGGCCTTCTTGATGAGCTGGAAGTTTCACAAATATCTCAATTTGAGAAAGAGTTCTTGGAATCTGTAAATGCTAAATTCAATAAAAAAATGCGTGAATTGGCACTTTCCGGTAACCTGGATGATGCATTTGGTGATGAAATGGTCGAATTGGCGAAGACTATTATCTCTCAACTCAAATCAGCTGCTTCCATTAACGCATAATTTAGTTTGTCAACGATTTATTTGAATAGGGAAACCTGATGCCAAATTTACGCGACATACGGAATCGGATCACGTCGATCAACAATACGCAGCAGATCACCAAAGCGATGAAAATGGTTGCTGCGGCAAAGCTCCGTAAGGCTCAGAATCGGATGCTAGAAAATCGTCCGTATGCTGGCAAACTACGTGATGTTGTCGCCAATTTAGCTGCTTCAGAGGTGCAGGGTGGTGAGGCTTATCAGACGCCTGCCCTGAGTCCCTTACTTCGTCAACCCGTGCAAACGGAGCGTGTGCTAGTGATTGTGGTTGGTTCAGATCGGGGTCTCTGTGGTGGATTTAATACCAACTTGTTCAAAGCCGTAGAACAGGAACTCAAAGGTTCTTTGGCGGAATATCATAATCAAGGTCGGGTCGATCTGGTTTGTGTGGGGCGTAAATCGGTTGCCTACTTTAAGAAGCGCAATTATTCGGTGACTGGCGAACACCCAGGTTTCTTTGATCATTTAGCCTTTGATACCGCAGCGGATATCATGAAAACGGCCTCAACTAAATTTGAAGATGCGGTTTACGATGCCGTTTACATCGCATATAATGAGTTTAAGTCGGTGATTTCCCAGAATCGTGTCGTAGAGCAAGTTCTTCCGATCAATCCGGATGCGTTGACTGGAAATAGTTCTGGGAAAAACTCAAGTAAAGAGACTGGTCAAGCCTCTGGGGTCACGGGGAAAGTGTCGCAATCGGTAGCCCAATTTATCTATGAACCCAACCCAAAAGAGATATTGGGACGTTTACTACCCTTGTATCTGAATGTTCAATTTTGGAAAGCTGTACTTGAATCGAATGCGGCTGAACAAGGTGCACGGATGGCAGCCATGGATAATGCTACGGAGAACGCTAAAGAACTGGAGCGTACGTTACGTCTGAAATATAATCAGGCCAGACAAAGTGCAATTACCACAGAAATTTCCGAAATTGTTTCGGGAGCAGCGGCCCTGCAAGGATAAGCTCCGGCAAGTCTCAGGTCACTGAAAGGATCTGCTTCCTACTAACTGACTGGAGGGATGGCAGAGCGGTCGAATGCGGCGGTCTTGAAAACCGTTGAGGCGCAAGTCTCCGGGGGTTCGAATCCCTCTCCCTCCGCTCAACTTTAAAGCCCGGTACTCAAGTATCGGGCTTTTTTCCGTGAGCAAGATGGAAAATTTAACAGACTGCGCAAGAAAAGTTTCGATGCAACGTCCAAGACTTGTTTGTAAATAGCAGGTTGAATATTATTCCAATTAAACCAGATTCTAGGAACGATCTCATGAAACACTTTTTATTCGCTATTCTCGCACTCACATTATTCTCTTGTTCAGATTCCACTTCACTTTTGGATAATGAGCAGGATATTGAAGCTCTTACGTTGATAATTGCTGAGTCATTGTCTGATCAGAATGATGGATTTATAACAGAATTCTATGACTTTTCGTCCGAATTTGCAGGTGCTTCGGTCTCAGGACCAGCTAAAGGCATAGCTAATTCCGGTCCTCGCCCAGGACATGGCAGACCACAAAATTTTGTGAAAACATACGACCCCGTAACTGGTAAACATACGCTTGAGTTTGAGCGTAGTTTTTCTAATCGGATGATCTCAAAATCGCAAAATGTTTATCTGGAATATATCTTTCAGGCCGAAGATGGCAGTTTTGTGGAATTTCCAAAAGAATCACCCTATTCGACGGTCTCTTTTTCAGGAGAACGAAACGGGTCCATTGAAACTGTGCGTAAAACATCCTCATCAACTCGCGAAGCCACATGGCAAATGAGTGGATTCGAACCCGAATCCGAGTTCATTTCTATGAATGGTTCACAATCCGGCCAAGGTTCTATGGTTGTAAAAACCAAGTCTGGTGACCTTTCTAAAGAGTATACCTTGACCATGAGTTTTGAAAACATATCCCTCGATAAATCTTTTTTAGCAGATTCCACCCTAGAGAATAAACTCTCAGGAACTATTGATTTCGAAATGAATGTGGTTCACACCTTACCAAATGGAGAAATCAAGGAGAGAGTTAACAGCGGAACGATTGATTTAGCCGGTGATGGAAAAGCCCTGTTACGGATTATGGGTATTCGACAGATCTTCGCGATTGATTTGAAAGATGGAGAAGTCGAATCCTGACGCAGAGATTCCCATCAGAGAAGATCAAAGCAGCTTTGTGTCCCCCGATGGCATACCGGACCGTCGGGGCTTACGCGTATTAGGAGTGTATCTGCATCACAATCCATCAGAACTTCCGAGACATGCAGCCAATGACCAGAGGTTTCACCTTTGGTCCATAGGCGTTGTTTAGAGCGTGAAAAAAAGGTTACGCGTCCTTCGAGCACGGTTTTGATATAGGCTTCTTCATTCATGTACCCCAACATTAAGACGACTTTACTAGAGGCATCCTGGATAATCGCAGGAATGAGCCCGGAGCCTTTTTCAAAATTCAAGTCTTTAACGGATAGAAAATTGTTCATGAGTGCTTTGATTAAGGGGTAAAAGAAGATAATGGGAACTTGTGAATACAGTTCTGGAATAGGATTTTACAGTTGTATTCTTATCGGAATATCCTCTTCCATAAGTTGCTTTTTTAATTCTGGGATCCGTACCTCTCCAAAATGAAAGATGGAGGCCGCCAGAGCCGCATCAGCACGTCCGTCTTGAAAGATCTCAATAAAATGGTCAGCCGTCCCTCCGCCTCCAGAAGCAATGACTGGGATTGTCAGATTATCTGTGAAATAGCGGGTCAGATCGGTAGCAAAACCTCTTTTGGTTCCGTCATGCTTCATCGACGTGAGCAGGATTTCTCCAGCACCACGCGCTTGAGCCTCTAAAGCCCACTTTAGCGGTGTGTGTTCAGTTAGCGTTCTCCCCCCGTCCAAATAGATCTTCCAAGAAGAGTCGGAACCTAGAGTGGTATTTAGTACATCATGTGAGTGTTGTGGATCAGGTCCTGCGTCGATCGCAAGTACTACACATTGACTTCCAAAGGACGTTGCGAGTTGACTAATAAGTTCAGGATTTCGAACTGCTGAGGAATTAATACTGATCTTATCCGCACCTGCCTTTAGTAATTTTTCCACATCCTGCTGAGTGGAAATCCCTCCGCCAACAGTAAACGGAATTCGTATTACGCGAGCAATCTCTTCTACGAGATTAGCAAATGTCTTACGACCTTCAATGGTTGCTGTAATATCCAGGAAAACCAGCTCATCTGCACCTTCAGCTTCATATCGGGCGGCCAGTTCTACCGGATCTCCGGCATCACGAAGTTCAACAAACCGGATGCCTTTGACGGTGCGACCATCCTTAATATCCAGACAGGGAATGATTCGTTTTTTTAACATCAGTCCGATTTTGAACCCGACTCTCTTTTTGATTTTTTAAAAGACCGAATCTCTAGCTCTTCGGAGAGTGTTTTCAGGCGTTCCAATGTAATTACCCCTTCGTAGAGGACTTTTCCGAGTACAACGCCATACAATCCATTGCCACCACTACGATGCTCTGATATCGAGGCAAGGGCCCAGATATCCTCTTCTGAGGAAACTCCACCACTCGCGATCAAGTCAAGCGTTGGATTGGAAGACAAAATTGTGCGGTACAATTCCAATGAGGGCCCCTGCATGGCTCCATCACGATTGATGTCGGTGCTAATTACTCGTTTAATACCTTTTTTGCGATAAAACGTGATGTAGTCTATCGCCTTTAAGTTGGTTTCGTTAAGCCAACCGTCAGTGGCAATTTTCCCATCCCGTGCATCCGCAGAAAGAGTGACTTTATCGGGTCCAAACTCTTCCAACCATTCCAGAAACAACGGTTGGTCTTTCGCCGCCACACTTCCAATCGTGATTTCATCTGCACCTGCATCCAAAACCGCTTGTATGTCAGCTCGGCTAGCCAATCCGCCACTAAATTCCACATGTAATTTGGTTTGGGTGGCAATGCGCTCTAGCGTTCGAAGGTGTTGCACTTTCCCTTCACGTGCTCCTTCTAGGTCTACTAGATGTAAGGTTTCAATGCCCGCCTGTTCAAACGCTTTTGCCATGTCCAGGGGCATTTTCGGATACACCGTAACCTGATTGTAATCCCCTTTGATCAAGCGGACGCATTTTCCATCCAATAAATCGATTGCAGGAATTAATTTCATAACGAGAGAAAGTTACGGAGAATCATCTCAC
>JAURMN010000007.1 GCA_030830725.1 Balneolales bacterium
ACTAGGTGGCACAACCCTATCTCCAGGTGAGATTCAAAATGCAATCTACAATATCCATGGCGCTATTGGCATTTTCGGCAGTTTATCTAGTGACACGGTACAAACGTTTATTGCACCTAATCCGGCTTTTTTCTAAATCAAGAGTTTATCCCGAGCTTTTTTTTCCGGATATTCAGAACTCAATTAGAACCTTAACGTTTGTTCAGAATATGATCATCCCAATCGCCAGTGACCATGCCGGTTATGAAACAAAAGAACGTGCAAAACAGATCTTGGTTGAACTCGGGCATGAACCTCTAGATTTGGGTACTCATACTCCCGATTCGGTCGATTATCCCGATTATGCAGTTTTAGTCTCGGAAAAAGTAAGCAAGGGTGATTATGAGTTTGGGATCTTAGTGTGTGGAAGTGGACAAGGAATGTGTATGACTGCTAACAAGTATCCTAACGTTCGAGCTGCATTAGTGTATAGTCCCAATGTGGCATCCCTGACGCGTCAACACAACAATGCCAACATGATGTGCCTGCCAGGTAGAGAATTATCTCAAGAAGCGTTGGTTGAAATAATTAAAAGTTGGTTTAATTCAAGCTTCGAGGGAGGTCGACATGAGAGAAGGGTCTCTAAGATTCACCTCCTAACAGATCGATAAGCATTTTCGTGAACATTCATCTTTTGTTAATCAAACCCACCAAATATTTATCATGAATTCACTCCAGTTCCAAGACCCTGCTATTTTTTCAGCGATTAAGCGAGAGACAGAACGACAAAATCACAATTTTGAGCTCATTGCATCGGAAAATTTCGCCTCTAAAGCTGTCATGGAGGCTATGGGAACGACACTTACCAATAAATATGCGGAGGGTTATCCAGGTAAACGCTATTATGGCGGATGTGAAGTGGTTGACGAAATCGAGGATTTAGCCAGAGAAAGAGCAAAGAGACTCTACGGAGCTGACTGGGTTAATGTTCAACCTCACTCCGGCGCGACAGCTAATGCTGCAATTTATTTGAGCTTTATGAAGCCTGGGGAAACCTTGTTAGGTTTGGATTTAGCTCACGGTGGTCACCTTACTCATGGTTCACCAGTAAACTTCTCCGGGATTATATATCATCCTGAGTTTTATGGAGTGGAAGAAGCCACCGGACGAATTGACATGAATAAAGTACGGGAAAAAGCCCTTAAGGTTCGTCCAAAAATGATTTCTATAGGTGCAAGTGCATATCCTCGTGACTTTGATTACGCGGCTTTTCGGGATATTGCCAACGAAGTGGGCGCATTTTTATGGATGGACATGGCTCATACAGCCGGATTAATTGCAGCGGGTGTGCTGAATGATCCACTACCGTATTGCGATGTTATTTCGACCACTACGCATAAAACGCTCAGAGGTCCGCGGGGGGGGATGATTTTGATCGGAAAAGACAAAGAAAATTCCCTCGGATATATCGCGCCTAAGTCTGGCCGAACTAAACTCTGGAGTGAAGTTCTGGATACGTCCGTTTTTCCGGGTACTCAAGGCGGTCCCCTAATGCATGTCATTGCAGCAAAAGCGGTTGCCTTTGAAGAAGCCCTTAAACCTTCGTTTACCGATTATCAGAAACAAGTCATTCGGAATGCTTCTGCTTTGGCTGATGTTTTTAAAGAAAAAGGCTACAAATTAGTCAGTGACGGTACGGAAAATCATCTGATTCTTGTGGATCTTCGCAGCAAAGGACTTACAGGAAAAATAGCCGAAGAAGCTTTGGACAGAGCCTCAATTACGGTTAATAAAAACATGGTTCCCTTCGACACAGAGAGCCCTTTTGTTACATCCGGTATTCGAATTGGTGTTCCGGCGATGACAACTCGTGGATTTAGTGAAGAGGAGTTTAGAAGGGTAGCCGAATTGATTGATAGAGTCTTGATGTCACCCGATAATGAAGAGATTATCGATATGGTGCGTGGCGATGTTCGTGCCCTTTGTAATGAGTTCCCACTATATGAATCCTCCATTGCCGGATAATTCAACTCCGGTCTCTCGTGGGAACCGGGAAATCATGGGGGACACTCCTCCAAAAGCTGTCAAACCCAAGATGGATCCGACTGCTTCCATGTCCTTCTTGGATCACCTTGAAGAGTTACGCTGGCGACTTTTCAAGGGTCTTACAGGTCTGATTGCTGGAATTGTCATCGCCTTCTTCTTTCGAGATTTTTTCATCAATGAGCTAATCTTAGGACCTACACGGGCAGATTTTTTTATGTATAAACTGATCGGGATAGATGCCGTTGAACTCTCCCTGATCAGTCGACGCCTTCCCGGACAATTTTTTACTTATTGGGGCACCTTGATTGTTGTAGGATTTATAGTTGGTTCCCCTTTGACCTTCTACCAGCTATGGGCTTTTATAGCCCCGGCATTGGAACAAAAAGAAAAGCTCAAAACTTTTCTAAATGCTTCCTTTATTACGTTTTTCTTCCTTTTAGGGGTAACCTTTGGATATCTGATTCTGGTACCGTTTGCCGTTCAGTTTTTCACCCAATTTGTGATAACCGATGTGATCAGTAATGAGTTTGACATCAATGAGTACTTTACATCTGTGGCGATATGGACTTTGGCCTGCGGGATTATTTTTCAAATTCCAGTCGTCAGTTATTTTCTTTCCAAAGTTGAACTACTGACACCAGAATTTTTAAAAAAATATTGGAGACAGGCAGTGGTCGTAATTCTTATAGTAGCCGCGTTTATCACGCCACCCGATCCAATATCTCAGATCTTAATCGCGTTACCATTGACATTTTTATATCAACTTGCAATTATCACCTCTGGAATTGCCATCAAGTCTAATAAAAAGGCTCGTGCTAAACGATTCAGTAAAGATAAACCCATTTGATTTATACATCTTTCCTATTAAAGAATAGTTGAGCAAAAGCCTTTTCCGATGTACCTTTAGAGCAGTCAAAAAACATTATCCCGATCATGAGTCTAATTACGCTGTCATCACGCTCAAGTCTTCTTCTCATCGCATTTCTAACTGTGTTTCTGGTTCATGGATGTATATCCGTTGCGGATTCCGGTGAAGAAGAAGAGGAATATAATCCCGACTTTTCAACAGTCCCAGCTCCATTTGACACAACAGGAGCAGTGAAAACGACTCTCAATAATGGTGTGATTTATTATACGATTCGGGAAGGAAATGGGGTGTTCCGGGTCGTTTATAGAGATCAATTATCTCTCTATTTCACCCTCAGAACTGCAAAGGGCGAGATTTTGAGTAGTTCGTACGCCGATAGTTCCACATCTCCAAGGCTCGTTCGGGTAGCAGATTTAACTACTCAGGGTATGATTTCCGGAATCCTCGGAATGAAAGTGAATGAGCAACGAACGATCGTAGTCCCTCCCTCTCAAGGGTATGGGGATGTTAGCGAGTCTGATCCAAATTATCCGTATCGGAATGATACGTTGATCTACGATCTCGAAGTTGCGTATATCTCTCAATAACTTGCTTCAGCACTTTAAGATACACTTACATTTGGAGTGTAAGTATAGATTCATTCGCTATTCCATTGGATGAAGAGGTACGTCTGAAAGCCCCTCATCCCTGCTGTGTTCTCTCACTACTCTTGGAGAGATTCGAGTCAGTATCTCAAAAGGAATGGTGTCGGCTGCCCTTGCCCAGTCCCAAGCGTCAGGGCCTCTTTCCGAAAGAATCTCAACCTTCAAACCGGATCTGAGTTTTTCCTGACCGGTGTAAATCATGATGTAGTCCATCGTAATACTTCCGACCACAGGATAGAGTCTCCTTTCAGTTTCAGAGTGATAAACGGCTATGGATATCATATTTGAGGCTGAACGGAACAAACCATCCGCATAACCAACTGGAATTGTAGAAATGTATCCATCTGCCGGGGCAAGCCAACGCGCTCCGTAGCTTACACCTTCTCCTGTTAGAATTTTTCGGGTTTGCACGATTCTGCTTGACCAGGTCAAAACTTTTCGAATTTGATCGTAAACTGGACGCATCCCCGGGGTAATTGGATTTGACGCACCGATTGCTGGTTCGGCTGGTAAATAACCCCAAAGAACTAATCCTGCTCGAACCATATCGAAGGCGTCGAGCTTATGATAAAAAAGCCCGGCACTGTTTAATAGATGACGATTAGGAATTTCAGGGAACCTGGATAAAGCCTCTTTAAAACGGCCAGTTTGATAATGAACAAAGTCAGATCCGATCACATCTGCCATCGAATAATGGGAATAGATTCCGGATGCAATCAATCGTTGATTCATCACAGCCAAGGTTCGTACTTCTTCATATTGATCTGGTTGGATCCCTAATCTATGCATTCCAGTATCCACATTGAGATGGTATCGTGTACCATCCATCAAAATTGAAAAATGAGAAGGATGCGAAATTGTAGCAGTAAGATTATGTGATACGTATGCTGGTGCGGAATATTCATCGGGCACACCAAAAATTAGAATCGGCTTCTCAACTCCTGAAAGCCGAAGTTCGATCCCTTCATCTATGGTCGCAACGGCAAACCAGTCCACATAAGGATTTAGGTAACGCGCACAAGTAGCCGCACCATGGCCATATGCGTCAGCTTTAACGACTGCGAGCAACTTCTTACCTCCTAATGAGCCCCTAATTATCTCCACATTTTGACGGAGTGTGCGTAGATCTACCGTGGCAACCGAATTGGGGAAGTGTAATTTCATGAACTCAACCTTAAAACTTAGCCCGTTTGGAATTTTTTAAAATCACATGGGCCGCATTATACCCAGCCGCTCCAAATACACCTCCACCCGGATGACAAGATGCACTTGACAGATAAAGATTTGTGATCGGCGTTTCATAGCGACTCATTTCTGGAAGAGGACGAAACATGAACATCTGATCGAAATTCATTTCAACATGCATCACATTCCCTTTCAAAAGACCGTGTTTGCGCTCAATATCCAGGGGAGTCTGTATATACCAGTCTATTAGCTTGCCTTTCATATTCGGAGCATATCGGGTCACTACATCATAGATTTTTTGGGCCTCTCGTTCGCGTATGGTATCCCAATGTTCACCATTAGCTAGTTCATAGGGATGCCATTGTGCCCAAGCAAAAAGTGTATGAGCTCCATCTTTGGCAACTTCAGGGTCAATTTTTGAAAAGGTCATCGCCACAACAGCTGGATTTTCAGGAGGTCTACCCTTCATGTAATCGCCAATTGCATGATGCAAGTAAGCGACTGATGGAGCTAACAATTGCATTCCGTTATGAATGTAGGGATCCTCGGGACAAGCCGTATACTCTGGAAGCTCCTGTACGGCACACCGAATGACCATTCCAAACCCATTGCCCACCTGAATCTGTTCCACTCTTTTAAGAAACTTCTGATCCAAATGTTCAGGGCCCACCATGTTGAGCATAGTGGTTTGAACGTGTGCATTCGAAATCACAATGTCTGCAGTAAACTCTCGACCATCCTCAGTTTTCGCGCCGATCGCCTTACCATTTCGAATAATCACCTTGTCAACGGGTGAGTTCGCGTGAATCTTCCCGCCATGAGCCTCTATCAACCGAGCCATGGCTTGTGTTAACATCCCACTTCCCCCTTTAGGATGTTTAGCCCCACTTTCGTGAAGCATCGATTGCCAACCAGCAAAATCGCCCGTAGCTGCCATATCCGGCACCGGACCCGATTGAGCAGCAAACCAAATCAACGCCGCTTTCATATAGGGACTTTCGAACGCATCATCGACAACTTTACCGTAACTGCTCAAAATTTTCTGAATCCCCTCTGCCTGCTCCCCGGGTCTAAACATGGCCCCATCCCGAATCTGACCCTTTACCATCTCAGCGATAATCCCTCCAGTAGTTGGAGGCACCATAAAACTTCGCAGGACCCCTTTATTTATTTTGCCCCAAAATCGAATGAATTCTTTATAATTCTCTACATCTCGCGGGGAGATTTTCGAGATGGATTCAAGTGTCCGCTCAATATCTTTGTGGAAATGGATGACCCCCATTTGATCCGGTAGCGGATAACTCATCATCGGGTCCATTTCAACGTATTCGAGTCCATAGTCCGTTAATCCTAACTCCTCAAGAATTCCGGTCTGATGAATCATGATGTGTACTGAAGATCCCACATCCATTCGAAAACCGTGGGGATTGGCATCACTTTGAAACATCGTTTCTGTACAGACTGCTCCACCAATCGTATCTCGTCGTTCTAAGACCTCGACATGCCAACCGGCTTTCGCTAAATAACAACCGGTAACCAGTCCATTATGTCCCGATCCAACTATCAGGGCTTTTTTTTGTGAATTCATGATCGATCCGTATGGATATAAATGGTGGATATTAGTGAGATTAACTTACAAGTAAGACAAGGATTGGTTGATCCTCTGGATTTAGATTTTTGATTTCTAATGCATTGAAAAGTCATTGCGAAACTTTGGAATCTAAAATCCGTATTATGGCTTTATTTAAGGTAAACATGAAGACCGATCGATTCATTCTGAACAATTGATACTCTCAAAGTACCGCTTCTATGAAATTCTTTAAAACATTTTTAGCAACTCTACTGGCCTTTTTTACCGGGATTTTTATTCTTTTCATTTTTTTCTTGGTTGTTCTTTCTTCAAGTGCCACCCAACCCGAACCGTTTATTAAAAGTGATTCTGTTTTAACCATAAAATTCTCGGGAGCTATTCCAGTTAAATCCACTACGGATCCATTTGAAGAGATTTTATCGGGTCAATCCCAAACGCCGGTTAGTTTAGAGTCGATTCGACAAACTCTGAAAAAAGCGGCGTTGGATAACCGTATTCAAGGCATTTGGCTCCAAATGGATATAATCAGCAGTAGTTGGGCTACCTTAATTGAACTTCATAAGGAGCTCACCGATTTTAAAGAGAGTGGTAAATTTATCTATGCCAGTGCGGGAGATATCGGGTTATCGGAACAATCCTATTATCTAGCTACGGCAGCGGATTCCATTTTTGCTCCATCAGAAGCCTATTTTGAGTTTGATGGATTTGTGGCTCAAATATCCTATTACGAGAATCTTCTTGAAAAGATTGGAGTAAAACCTGAGATCTTTAGGGTTGGAAAATATAAATCAGCCGTGGAGCCCTACCTGTTGTCTGAAAGTTCCCCTGAAAATCGGGAACAGTATCAAAGACTGTTGGAACATGCCAAGAATGAATTTCTAGACAAGGTCAGTAAGAAATCAGGTCGTTCAGAACGTGATTTGGATCTATTGATGGATGAACTGTATACAGGAAGTATGATCGCGGCTTACGAGGCAGGTTTGATTGATGAATTGATGTTCCCAATCGATGTTGAGCAGAAAATTAAACAGCGTTTGGGCCTTGCAGAAGACAAGGATCTGGAGACTGTGAATTTTTCTCGATATGCCCGAGTAAGTAATGAAAAAGCAGGAATTGAGAGTCCCCAATCGGAAAATGAGATCGCTGTTATTTATTCCAGCGGTGCTATTATGCCTGATTTAGGAGGAGTAAATCCATTGGCTTCGGAAGGATCGATTACATATGGCGATTTAGCCGAAATCTTGACTGATCTTGAGGAAGAGGATAACGTAAAAGGGATTGTACTTTACATTGACAGCCCGGGTGGTTCGGCTTCGACCTCAGATATGATTTGGGATCGACTGAAAAAAACAAGGGAACAAAAACCTGTTGTTGCGGTAATGGGAACCGTTGCTGCATCCGGAGGTTACTATATAGCCATGGGAGCGGATACCGTTGTAGCATCCGCTCAAACGATCACAGGATCTATTGGAATTTTCAGAACCATGTTTAATGCTCAAGAACTCATGAATGAGCGACTGGGAATCACGTTTAGTGAATTTCAGACAGACCCCCACGCGGACATTATGCAAATGACCAGACCCCTCTCACCAACAGAGCGTCGTCAACTTCAACGCGCTACGGAACAAGGATATGAGCGCTTTCTCTCGGTTGTAGCTGAATCCAGAGAAATGACTCGAGATGAAGTTCATCAAGTCGCACAAGGCCGTGTTTGGACAGGTCAGGATGCCTTTGAACGGGGATTGGTAGACGTTATCGGCAATCTCCAGACAGGTATTGATCTAGCTGCTGAAATGGCCGGTATTGAGGAATATAAAACCATCTCTCTACCGAAGGAAAAAGATATTCTACAGCGTTTACTGGACTCAGGGTCCGATGCGGCTGTTCGATGGACAACGTCATGGATTCCCGCACCTATCGAGAATCTGTTCGAACAGAGTTCACCAACATTGCTGGATGCTACTGCTAATCAGAATATGGCTCTGATGCCTTATCGGATCACGATCCAATAAGGAAAACCGATGGGTCTTTCTTGAAAGAGTAGTCTCTCTATTTGTTCATTGAGATGAGAAAGTCCTCATTGTCCCTGGTACCTTTTATCTTATCCAGAAGGAATTCCATGGCTTCAAAAGCATTGTGATTGGTGAGATATCGACGAAGCAGTACCACTTTTTCACGTTCGGATTCCGGTACAATGAGCTCTTCACGTCTAGTTCCGCTCTTGAAAATGTCGATGGCCGGATAAATTCTGCGATCGGATAATTTGCGGTCAAGTACAATTTCAGAATTCCCGGTTCCTTTGAATTCCTCAAAAATCACGTCATCCATTCGTGAACCAGTATCCACAAGGGCAGTGGCCACAATCGTCAGACTACCCCCATTTTCAATATTTCGGGCTGAGCTGAAGAGTTGTCTCGGAATTTTAAGTGCTTCAGAATCCACACCACCCGTCATCGTTCGACCAGAATTACCGGCGCAAATATTGTAAGCTCTGGCCAATCGAGTAATGGAATCCAGCAGAATTAGTACATCATGGCCACTTTCCACCAGCCGTTTAGCTTTTTCAAAGACGATCTCCGCTAAGCCAACGTGATTCTCAGGTTTCTCATCGAAGGTGGACGCAACTACCTCAGCATGAGGGGTCGTGCGCTGCATTTCAGTAACTTCCTCAGGCCTTTCATCCACCAAAAGAATAATGATCTTTGTATTGGGATCATTTTCGCCGACGGCATTGGCAATATTGCGAAGAATTGTCGTTTTACCTGTTTTGGGTTGAGCCACAATCAAGGATCTCTGTCCTTTCCCAAGAGGAGCAAATAAATCAATGATGCGAGTTGAATAGTCTTTTGGATCGTGCTCCAGAACATACCGGCGATTTGGGTAGATCGGCATAAGATCTTCAAAGTCCTTACGATCCGTAAATTGCCCCGGCACTCGCCCATTCACCCCTTCTACTCGCAATAGAGCGAAATATCGCTCACCCACTTTTGGAGGACGCATAATCCCCACTACACAATCCCCTTGCTTAAGCTGAAATCTCTTTATTTGTGAGTTTGAGACATAAATATCATCCGGACTTGGCTTAAAATTGTAATTCACAGATCGCAAAAATCCATATCCATCCGGGAGGATTTCTAGGGTTCCTTCATTGATCAAATATCTTCCCAGGTTGGGCTCTATATCTTTCAATCGCTCTTCCAGGGTTAGAGCTTGTGATTCAGGAAGTCCATCTGAATCATGTGTAGAGGGTTTTGACTCTTTTTCTTCCTGCCCTTGCGGAATTTCCTGTTCCTCAATCTCTTTCGAATAAAAAGAGCGCTTACGGACTTGTTGGGCTTCTTGACTTCTTTCTGGCTTTTCCTCAATCATTTGTCCGTTTTCTTTGAGGACAAAACGTTTGATAGGGGTCTCCGTATGAATGGGTTCTTTGGGCGATTCTTTTTGAAGGATCATCTCCACCAGCTCATTCTTCTTCTTACCTGTCAACCCTTTGAGTTGCAGTGATTTTGCGATATTCCGAAGCTCCTGCAGAGATTTCTCTGAGAGCTCCGCTTCTTGGTATTCTGACATAAAAAAACGTTCCTTAACTAAAAGGAGGGATAATCGTAAATGAATGTGATTCCTTGGCGACCGGATCTACCCGTTGAATTCATGTCGCCTGATCATGTGTGAAACGGACGATGATTTCGCTCCGCGTTCATAAGGGGTTCATAAAAGTAAAAAGAACCAGTAAAAATTACTAATTCATTAGAAAATCTTCCTGAAATCTCACTCAAATCCTGCAGCAGGATCGGCGGTTCAGGAGTTTGGGGGTTTAGTGATGTTTCGTTTTTATCTGCTTTCGAAAAGGAGGCATTCCAACAGGTCAATAGATCCTCATAAGATGCTGCCCTATCGGTATTGACAGGTACAAAATAACGTCTTCCTATCCTGGAGAGTAAGGTAAGGATTTCGGCGTTCAGTTTATCCTTCATCATACTGAAGACTAGGGTCCATTTATGCAAAGGCGCTATTTTTTGGAGTTGAGTAATAAGTAAAGTGATTGACTCAACGTTATGTGCCCCATCATAATACCATGACTTTTCTTTATTAATTTTAGAAAACGTGGAACGAAGTGGAAAGTAACGTCTGTAGGCTTGTAAACCGTTGCGAATCGACTCATGATCGATTTGAGTAAATCCTTTTTTCTGCATGATTTTAACACATGTTAATACAGTCGGAAGGTTTATCATATCGACATCTGAGAACTGGTCTCTGTTCACCTCCACAATGAGCTCCGGTTCAAGAAGTATAACGTGATCACCGTTTCGATCAATAGTATTGGACGGAGTCTTCCATAAAGGAGACCCCTTTTTAGATGCGATATCTTTTAACACGGTGAAGGCTTGTGGAGGAAGTTGGCTCACAATGATCGGAATTCCAGATTTGATAATCCCTCCTTTTTCTATGGCAATAGATTCAAGAGTCTCTCCTAATAAATCGGTGTGATCCATTGAAATGGAGGTGATGATAGAACAAACCGGAAGAACCACATTCGTTGCATCCAAGCGTCCTCCAAGTCCTGTCTCAACCACAGCAACATCCACCTGCTGCTTTGCAAAATGCCAAAATGCAGCCGCAGTCATCAGCTCGAAGTAGCTAAGTGGATGCTGCTTTAAGACTGGTCCGGTTTCCCGAAAAAAAGTCAGAAATTGCTCATCTGTGATTTTCTCATCCCCAATTTGAATTCTTTCGTGAAAAGAGAGCAGATGAGGCGATGTCGTGATTCCGGTCTTTAAGCCGGATTCCATCAGAATGGAGGCGAGTAATCGAGAGGTCGTACCTTTCCCATTGGTTCCAGCGATATGAATGGTCGGATAGGCGAACTGAGGAGATCCGATAAGATCCAGAACTCGTTGTATAGTTTCCAATCCAGGGTTTATCGCACCTCGACCCTGATTTGCAAAAGTGGGGACTCTCCTAAGATACTCCTGCATTTCTTGGATTGAGGAAAAGAGGAATGGAGATGGGGAATGATTCACGTCAGAATCTCGTCTAGGTTAATTGAAGAATGAAGCTGAAATCCATTCTTCGAATTCCTGATTATTTACGCCAACAAATGACTCAATCACACTAGAATCCACCCCCACAATGATAAGGGTTGGAATTCCAGGAACGGCGAGCTCACCATAAATTTGTGTTCCCTCCAGCCAATGAACGGTTTGCTGAAGGGTTGGTTCGATTTCGCTAATAACCTCAAGTACAGCCTCTCTACTTTCCTTCACACTTAAGGCAATGAGTTCGAACTCCACAGAATCAATAACCGAGACTTTTCTATCCACATATTGCAACATTTCAATTGATTTATCAGACCAGGGAGACCAAAACAGATAAATCGAGATAGAAGAGTCCGACAACCTAACCGTATCCTGTGGATGAAAGCTAATCTCGATAGCGTTTTTTGAATTCATTACGGTCAGGAACTGCTCCTTCGCTCGAGCGTCAAACCTCAACTCCTGCTTGGTTTGATGACGAACCGTAAAAAATCCAATAAATACGATCGAGATAAATCCTGTAAGGAGAATAAATCGAAAAAAAAGTTCCGGTCGTAAACGAACCATCCAGTCTGTCTTAGAGTTTTTTTACAAAAACTGCACCTGAATGAGCTTCTAAGGAGAAGGAGTCAGAACCGGAGAAAGTTTGTGTACTAAAGAGTTCCTCATAGGTATTATTCCCCGAAATGGAGACCACTCGTGGCTCTGAAGAAATATTCAGCCAAACGATTACTTCATCCTTCTCGTTTGCCCTTCGATACCCGTATACACCGGTTTCGTCGTTTACATCAATCAGCTCATAAGGCCCTCCTGCCGTTCCATTCCATAAAGCGGAATTAGCCTGATTGAGTTCGAGGAGTTGTTCAAAAAAGGCCATTCTAGGATAATCATTCCAGGTGATCGCATCTTTTTCAAAAAACTCAAGTCTTCTTCCCAAAATCCCCTCCTGGCCTGAGTAAATGAGAGGCATGCCATCGATGGTGGCAGACATGATCGCAAAGGGTTCAAAATTGCTGAGATACAATTCAGGATCACTTCCCTTCCATGAATTTTCATCGTGATTAGTGGTAAAGTACATACGATAAGCGTAATCAGGATATCGCTCCTGTTCGATAAGCATTAGGCGATGAATCGAAGAAAGAGTGGAATCACCTTGCGCTACATGATAAATCAGGCCATTATATCCCCATGTATAACTCATGTCAAAAGCATAATTGTGATGCTCTGGCATATCTGCTTCAGCAAGCATAAATACTGGCTTAATCGTTTCTAAACGTCTTCTCACATCCTCATGAAAGTCAGTTGGAACTCCCCAGGCTACATCTACTCGGTACCCGTCGATGTCAAACTCACGGATCCAGTATTCCATTGCCTGGATCATCTCTTCTCTCATCTCAAAATTGTCAAAATTCAAATCAATCACATCAGACCAATCGGCTACAGGGGGGATAAAATTGCCCGTTGAATCTTTTGTAAAAAACTCAGGATTAGTCTCAGTCCAAACGTGATCCCAGGCCGTATGGTTTGGAACCCAGTCAATAATCACTTTGATATCGCGCTTATGTGCTTCTTTGATAAGCTCATGAAAATCTTCATCGGTACCAAATTCTGGATTGACAGCCTTGTAATCTTTGACGGAGTAATAACTTCCCATAGAACCTTTTCGGTTGAGTTCTCCAATTGGATTGATCGGCATAAGCCAAATAATCTCCGCACCCAAATCCTGAATTCGATCTAAATCTTCCGTGACTTTATCGAAGGTTCCTTCGTCAGAGTATTGACGAATGTTTACCTCATAAATCGTTGCGTTTACTGCCCAATTCGGAGTTGGTGGGAGTTGTGATGTAGGCTGCGAGCAGGAAATAGCAAAGAACAATAGTGCCAGAAAGATCGCTTTTGAATTATTTTTCATGATTATGGTTGTGTTATTTGAAAGTATTACTGTTCGTTCAGCCTTATATGTAGATCTTCTAAATTGTTTTGGGGCCTCAATTTGAATAGGTTTTGACCACATATTCATCAAGGATTTTACGAAATTCTTTCGAAATGCCCTCTCCTTTCAATGTTAAGGCATGCTCTCCGTCAATATAAACAGGCGCTTTGGGCTCTTCGAACGTGCCCGGAAGAGAGATCCCGATATTGGCATGCCGAGATTCGCCAGGGCCATTTACAATACAGCCCATTACGGCAACATCCATTTTCTCAACTCCAGGATAAAGTTCTCGCCAGATTGGCATCATCTCTTTGATATAGGTCTGAATCTCATCGGCAAGTTCTTGAAAATAGGTGCTTTTTGTTCGACCGCAGCCTGGACAGGAGGTAACTTGAGGGATAAAAGAGCGTAATCCCAGAGATTGAAGGATTTGCTGCGAAATTCGCACTTCTTCTGCCCGGTCAGCCCCTGGCATCGGAGTCAAAGAAACACGTATAGTATCGCCAATTCCTTTCTGAAGTAACACAGAGAGTGCTGCCGCACTGGCTACTGTCCCTTTCATTCCCATACCAGCCTCCGTTAATCCCAGGTGCAATGCATAAGGAATTTCTTTGGAAATTCTTTCATAAATCGTGATTAGATCTTGAACCACTGATATTTTACAACTGACCACAATTTTATCAGAGGCCAATCCAACCTCTTCAGCCAGCTTTGCACTTCGTTGAGCACTCTCCGCCATGGCATCAAACATCACTTCTTTGGAAGGCTTTGGCTCATCCAACTGATTGTTAATATCCATTTTTTCTGCCAACAACTGCTGGTCAAGAGATCCCCAGTTCACCCCAATTCGAATCGGTTTATCATATCGAATCGCTTGTTCAACAATCGTGCAAAAATTCTGGTCCCTTGTCTTAGTTCCGGTGTTTCCAGGATTAATCCGATATTTCGACAACGCCTGAGCCATGTCAGGATATTTGGTAAGAAGCAGGTGACCATTGTAGTGAAAATCCCCGATAATCGGCACCATGATTCCTCTGTTAATCAGTTTTTCCTTGATAAATGGAACTGCTTTCGCTGCATCATCATTATTGACTGTAATTCGGACAAGTTCTGAGCCGGCCGCATGTAACTCATCTATCTGTTTGACCGTATCATCAATATCCGCAGTATCCGTATTTGTCATGGACTGAACAACAATCGGAGCCCCTCCCCCGACCTTTATTCCGTCAACATCCACTTGCAAAGAGTTACGTCTGTGATTTTGATTGTGCATTTTCGTTAAGGATGGGGTGAAATGAGTAAACTGGTAAGGGAATGCCGTATTAAGATAAGAGGCGTACGTTTTAGATCTGGAATCTATTTCTTTTTGCTAAGCTCAAATAATCGGTTTTTCTCGCGTTTAGTGAGACCATCATAACCCGATTTAGCAATTTTTTCAAGAATCAGATCCAATTCGTTGGATTCATTTTCTTCCAATACATCAACATCCGAAATCTCCTCGGAGTTATTCGTTTTTTGAAAAACAGATCGAATATTCGAGTTTTTAGGACCAAATTCACGACCTTTACGTGTTGTCGGTGATTCCATCCATAACCTCTCAATCGCCCGAATTGGTGTCGATAAATCGGCACCTTGCAAATAGGCTTTCATAATAAGGTACCCGGTCGCGGCTCCTCCCAGATGCACAATTCTGGCCACTCCGTCACCTGTACCCAAAAAAAGAACATCAATCACGATAATTCCCGCCACAACATAGCGAGCCTCCAAAGGTGGCAGGAGAAATAGCATAATGGGTACAGTTGGATAGAGCATTGCGAAAGCAACCATAATCCCATAAACGGCCCCAGAGGCCCCAATTACATTAGCAGTGCCAAATATCAGAGATAAGGCTATATCCAGTAAGGCACCCCCAATACCAGCACCCAAAAACAACGTCGTAAAGGAACGTGGGCCTATTCGTTCTTCCACAGGTCTGCCCATCCACCAGAGCCAGAGCATGTTAAAAATCAAATGAAAGGGAGAACCATGGAGAAAGAGGTAAGTAAAAAAGCGCCATATTTGAATAAAAGCATCAGGCATTTCGGGCTGAAATGCTAGTGCCTGAATAAGCCAACGGTTCCCATTTTGACCTTGTACCGTAATAAAGGAACCGATTACCTGGAGCAAATACATCGCAACAGAGATACCGATGAATGCCCGTATTGCTGTAGGTAATCCTAAAAATCCTCTCTTTATGGCGTCAAAAAATGATTCGTTCACGTCGAGATTACATCTGAAGATTTACCATTCAAACGAACGTTTTATTCGCCACATTTTAATCAGAATAAATCCAACTAACATGCCTCCTAAATGGGCAAAATGGGCGATACCGCTTGATGTTCTCATGATTCCGGACAGAAACTCAATGGCGCCAAAGATTAACACAAAGTATTTTGCCTGCATTGGGATTGGTGGAAAAAGTAACATGATGGTGCGATTTGGAAACATCATACCAAATGCCAGCAAAATCCCATAAACAGCTCCGGAGGCCCCGATGGTGGGTGCACCACCGCCCCCGATAATCATGTGAAGTAAAGCAGCACCGATACCTGTTAGAAAATAATAGATAACAAATCGTTTTGTACCCCACAATTGCTCAATCGATTGTCCAAACATCCATAACGCCAAGAGATTAAAAAAAAGATGTCCAGATCCGGCATGAAAGAACATATAGGAAAACAGTTGCCATGGAGCAAAAAGTCCGGATCCAATTGGCCATAAAGCTCCAAATCGGAAAATTGCATCACCAACAACCGGCGTTGACAATGCAACAAAAAAAACCACATTGGTAAGAAGGAGATGCTTAACCGCAGGTGGGAAAACCGTGAATTGTGAATTGGGACTAAACGGATTCGAAGTTGAGTACAAATCAAAAGGAGTTAATTATCAAAAACGTCAGATTCATAAAAGGTTAGAATCGCGCATTATCCTAGAATATACGTTGATTCCAGATAATGTTACGCCTGGAATTCCCTGTCCCGGATAGACGGTGTCACCACAAAGATAGAAACCATCAAAAGGAGTTTTATTAGGTGCCCAGTCCAATAGAGATCTGGATAGTTCCTGTGGAACTCCACCCACTCTGCCTTTATATCGATAAACCCAATTTTGCCAGGTAACTGGGGTAGCCGTAAAAAATTCTGAAACATGCTCCCTGGAAAATCCAGGATAAAATCGATCCAGCAAGGTAAGAACATAATCCGAAGCCTGCTTCTTTTGCAAGGCGTAAGCCTTTTCACTCTCTCTATCAGCTATGGAAAACCATGCTTCCGGTGATACGTGGGTTGAGACATTTAGGGTTCTGTATCCTTCTTTTGCTCGTGTTAAATCCCCTCTTCTAGAAATTGAAATGAAGATAGATCTAGATTCTGATCCAGGAATGGATTCTTGTTCCGGAAGATGAACTTGGGTATGAAGTGGGTGGTGATCGGGAAAGGAATCCGCAGAAAGAATACCAAACGTTAATGCTCCCCACGCTTTGGAATATTTATCAGACTGTTTTTGAAACCAAGGAGCCATTGAGGCATCGGTAAGGGACGCATGGTTCCAGACTGGTAAATTACTCACAATCCGTTTCGTCCTGAATACCTCCCCGTTTGCTGTAATCACTGAGTACCCTTCCTTAATTCTGGTAATTCCGGTAACTCTGCGTCTCAATCTTAATTCACCTCCGGTAGATTCAAGTCGCTTTTGCAAGACTCGAATAAACTCTAACAACCCACCTTCGGAATAGTAATTGGTATAATTCGTATACGTTAGTGCAGGGGCCCCAAAAATCATGGGGGTGTCCGATGTCTTAGCTTGCGCAGAAATCATCAATTGCTCATCCAAAAGACGGATAAAGTTCGGATTCGAAAGCCCATTTTCAAAGCAGATCTCTCTCACACTTTTAAATGCGTATGGTAAGATCCAACTGTCACGCGGATCATTTTTCAGTAATTCCAGCCAGTCCCTGAGACACATAGGTGGAAAAAAGCTATTCTTCAACGAGACTTTCCAGACTACGTCCGAAATTCGTTTAGCCAGTTTCCAAAAACGGGTTTGTTCGGTGACTTGTCCGAAATAACGACCACATTCTTGAATCCATTGATCAAGATCCTGGTAGCGGATTAGTTCTTTGTTCCCATCCAGAATGATTTTCATGGAGGGTTCAATAGGGCTAACGGGAAAGATCAAACCAAGTTTTTGGCTCAGATAATGAAGAGGCTGATCGGGATCAAATCCCATTAATGTAGTAGCTCCAGTTTCGAAGACTCCGCCTCTCTTTTTGTAGGAAGAACTACAACCGCCCGGAAGATGGGCGGCCTCCAAAACAGTCGTTCGTAATCCGGCATCACTGAGCAGTGCTGCCGCTGTCATTCCCCCCATCCCGCCACCGATTACGATGACGTCATACAGCATCTACTTCAACTTGCGCTTTGGCTAATGTTGGATTTTCTACTTTTGTATCACTCTCAATTACTCCGTCTCTCAGTCGAACAACTCTTCTAGCATAGTTGGCGATATCATTTTCGTGAGTCACAAGAATGATCGTATTTCCTGCACGATACAGTTCTTCAAACAGAAGCATAATTTCATCACCGGTTTTGGTATCCAAGTTACCGGTAGGCTCATCAGCTAGAAGAATAGAGGGATCATTCACCAATGCACGTGCAATCGCAACACGTTGTCTTTGACCTCCGGACAATTCGTTCGGTTTATGATCCAAACGATCACCAAGTCCAACTTTTTGCAGAATGAGTTCTGCCTTTGCTTTTCTTTCCGCTGATTTTTTACCGGCGTAAATCAAGGGAAGCTCGACATTGGCCAGACAATTGGTTCGAGCCAATAAATTAAAGGTCTGGAATACAAACCCAATTTCACGATTACGCACATCCGCAAGGTCAGCATCCTCCATTTCACTGACACGGTTGCCATTGAGAATGTACTCTCCTGAACTGGGGGTATCCAGACATCCAATGATGTTCATGAGTGTTGATTTTCCGGAACCCGAAGGGCCCATAATCGCGATGTACTCATTCTTCTGGATATCGAAAGAAACTCCGTTGAGTGCTCGGACTTCAGACTCTCCCATAATGTAGACTCGTTTTAGATCGCGAATTGAAATAATTGGATCGGCCATGGGGAATTACCTTTTATAGTGATTGATCTTCGTAAACAGTTTATATAGGGATAAGTAATCTTGAATTAGCGAGAATTTTCGGGAGTTTTTTGTTCAACTTCATCCCCATCCTCTAATTCTCTAGACAACGTTCGATAGGGACCAATTACCACGTTATCACCACGATCTAGGCCGCTAAGGATCTGAATATGCGTGTTATCCGATATTCCAGTTTCGACTTGAGTACGAACAACCTTTCCGTCACGCACAACAAATACAACTCGACGGAAATCCTCTTTTATCGGGCCGTCACGTTGGACTGTAACCACTTCAGAAGACTCTTTCAAATCAGCTTCTTTCTCATTCGACGTCATAACGGGTTTATCTTTTGCAAAGTCTCGAACCGTAATAGCTTGAATTGGAACACTCACCACATCCGTAACTGTCTGAGTCTGAATATCCACAGTGGCTGACATGCCTGGCTTAAATTCAGGAGGTGTTTCGCCAGGTTTGTCTTCTTCAAGTAATGCAGATTGCAGGACCTGACCACTCGATAAAAGGTTATGGGGTGTGGCTACCCTTACTTTAACTTTATAGTTTGTCACTTGTTCAGCTGAACCTGCTCCAAAAACATCCGCAGAATTGGCTATTTCAGTAACAACTCCGTCAAAGATCCGGTTTTGATACGAGTCTACTTCGACTTCTGCAGAATCCCCGACAGTCACATTCACGATATCATTCTCATTAACGTCTACCAGAATCTCCATTTGATCCATACGGGCAATACGCATCATTTCTGTTCCCGCCATTTGCGAATTCCCCAACACTCTTTCCCCTTGCTCAATCGATAATCGGGTAATGGTTCCATCTTTTGGTGCACGTATTACGGTCTGTGCCAACTCTTCTTCTGCTCTTCTAAGAGAGGCTTCTGCACTTTGAATCTGGAATTCAGCCGCTCTTTTGCTCGCCTGCTGTCCTTCATAATTGTTTTTGCGTTGCAGATACTCCAACTCGGAAATCAAATCCTTGTCGTAAAGCTCTTTGCTTTTTAGATATTCTACCTCGGCTTGAAGAAGTGCTGATATGGTTTGTTCAAGGCGTGATTTTTGGGTCAATAGTGCCGCGTTCAACTCATCGATTCTGGCCTGATAAATATCCGGTTTAATTCGAACCAGCACATCTCCACCTCTGACATAATCTCCCTCCCTGACATTCAGTTCTATTACCTCTCCTGAAACATCGGGACGGATGATAACCTCTTCTTCGGGTTGAATTCGACCTGATGATGAAACTACTTGTACAATAGTACGTCTGTCGGCTTGATCCGTTTCTACTTGCTTTGCATTCGATCCGCCGCCAATCCATCCCATCCGCGTTCCGATGAAACCGCCAATCATAAATACACCCAAGATTATACCGACAATCCAAAGTATTTTTTTAGTGGAAGAGTTCTTTTTAGACATGAATTCCTGTGGTCTTTTGATGATGATTAAAGGATAAAAAACGATTACTCACTCAATTGAACAGATGTATCCAAACGACCGAGGTAATAATCAAGTAATTGCTCCTGGAAATAATAGGAGTATAGAGCCTGTACACGACTGGACTGTGCCTGAACAAAAAGAGCTTGCGCCTGACTTAATTCAATAAGTGTGCTAGCACCAATTTCATATCGTTCAAGCTCGGTTTGATAAGCTCTTTCCGAAGCTTTAAATGCTTTTTCTGTCGATTCTACTTCTGCAATCCGCGCCTGATAATCATTATACGCCTGGTTCACCTCCTGAATGACCTCAAGACGGGTGTTATCGAAGGAGAGTTTTGCATTTTGATAAGCAATTTTTTGAGATTGAACCCCGGTTTTGATGTTCATTCGGTTAAAAATGGGAATGCTAAACGACAGTCCCATGCTTCTGGAGATGTTTTGATCAAAAAACTGATCATCATAGGACGACGGATTACGATCATTCAGACTTGAACGAAGACTGTAATTGGCAGAAAGGGATGGAAGGTAATTTCCCTGAGCCGCGCGAAACGCAAAATAAGCAGCTTGAATTGAAGCCTCTTCACTCTTTAAATCTGATCTGTTGTCCAGTGCGGTGTTAACCAGAAAATTCAAGTCATAATCTTTAGGCTGAATACTTGTAACCGGTAATTCAGGCTCTGCAAACTCTATATTCTCCTGAGGATCCAATTGGAGTTGACGTATTAATTCTAAGCGATTTTGCAATACTGTATTTCGCCTGTTGATGACCTGTAATTCATTGTTTGCTACCGTAGATTCCTGATTCAGCAAATCAACTGTCGGGCGTGTTCCCACTTCAACCTGAGCACGAATTCGCTCTAACTGTTGAGAAGAGGCTGTGAGATTTTCCTCAGAGATTTCCAATAAACGATTACTCAGTAAATATTGTAAATAGCGGGTCGCCGTAAAGAATATTACATTTTCACGAGCTCTTTCAAGGAGTTGCTGTCTGGAAATGGTTTCTTGGCGAGATGCACGTAAGTCATTAATATTTGCAAATCCAGTAAATAAGGACATATTACTGGATATCGAAGCTGAAAATCCATTGATGGTAAAGTCCCCAAATTCCCCCGATGTGTTATCAAACTGACGTCCAATATTTCGGGAACGTCCCATAGAACCATTCAGATTAGGGAGAAAATCAGCAGTCGCACTCCACTGTCTTGTTTGCGACAGGCGTAGATTGTTTTCCGCTTGCTTTAACAGATAACTGTTCTCGAGTGCCAGTTCAATCGCCCCTTCCAGTGTGATTAATTGTTTCTCATTCTCGGGATTCAGAGTGGTGCCAGCAGATTGAGCTGAACTGAGAAAAGGAAAAAAAAGCAAAATTGAAAAGATAAGAAGCAGAATCTGACGCATATAAAGAGTATTGTAAGATCGATAGAAGAAGTGTAGGATACGCGAGGGGGAAATCATGAAATACCTTTGTTTCGGACTAAATGATGAATTTTACGAAAGAGCAATAAGGATGTTGCACTTTCCGATAAAAAAATAAATGGAGAGAACAAGATTTTACATCTTTCACTTCAGATGTTCAGATCCCTTAGAATCAGAACCCATCTGATCATTGGAATGAGACTGGCCTGGGAATTGACCTTCTCGTCGAACTGAGTCGAGATAATGCGAGACT
>JAURMN010000008.1 GCA_030830725.1 Balneolales bacterium
GATGCCGGCATTATTCACAAGAATATCGATTGAACCCCATTTATCAACGCATTCATCCACTACGCGCTGTGCCATTTCGAAATCAGCAGCATTCGCTTGAATGGCGGTAGCGTCCACTCCCATCGCTTTTATCTCCTGAACAACAGCATCCGCTGCAGAGCCCGATGAACTGTACGTGATCATTACGTTGGCGCCTGCAGCTCCAAGAGTCAATGCGATTTCTTTACCGATTCCACGACTGGCACCGGTTACCAATGCATTTTTTCCAGAAAGATTAATCGTAATTGCCATTAAGATTTTAGGTTAAATGGATAGTGGATTTAGGACTCAATCCCTGAAATTTCAATTCCTTCCAGAGTTCGTTTACATAGACCCTGAAGCGTTTTACCCGGTCCAACTTCTGTATAGAATTGGATTCCATCTGCATGCATCTGGTTCAGAGTCTGCGTCCAGCGAACCGGACCTGTAAGTTGTTTTAACAGGTTTTCAGCAAGGACATTTCCCATGGTTTCAGCCTTTGCAGAAATATTACAATAAACTGGAATCTTTGCATCCGTAAAAGTCGTTTGATCAATAACCGCTTTCAATTCAATTCCAGCTGGTTCCATTAAAGGTGAGTGAAAGGCTCCACTTACTTCCAATGGTTTCACTAATCTGCAATTAAGATTTTTAGCCATTTCAGTGGCTTTTTCTACCGCAAGGGGTGTACCTGAGATTACCACTTGACCAGGTGAATTAAAATTAGCTGCAATTACGATTTCACCTGTTGAGATAGATGCCTGCTCACAGATTTCCAACACTTGTTCATCTGTCAATCCAACAACGGCCGACATAGTTCCTACGGAATTCTCTCCGGCTTTTTGCATTCCATTTGCCCTTGTTATGACAATCTGAAGGGCAGTTTCAAATTCTATAGCTCCTGAGGCAGTGAGCGCTGTAATCTCTCCAAGACTATGACCGGCTAAAGCATCGGCTTTTAACTCATGAGCTTTCCACAACGCATAAGAATGAACAAAAATAGCTGGTTGTGTCCATTTGGTTTGAGTCAAAGTTTCTTTTGGTCCCTCAAACATGATGGGAAGTAATTTACCATCCATCATTTCACTCGCCTTATCCATAATCGATCTAGCGATCTCAGAGTGGTCATATAACTCTTTACCCATGCCAACATATTGCGAACCTTGTCCTGGGAAGAGAATGGTTTTCTTCATGAATTTCGTGTTTAATTAGGCAATCGTTGGATGAATTCGATTTGAGAAGGTAGTTTTTTCACCTATTTAGCCCCGCCCCACTTCAGATAGGCAGCACCCCATGTAAGACCTCCACCAAAAGCAGCCAATACCAGATTGTCTCCCTTTTTAAGTTTATCCTTCCAGTCATACAGACACAATGGAATGGTAGCCGCTGTGGTATTTCCATAATGGGAAATGTTGATCATCACTTTCTCCGATGATAATCCCATTCGATTTGCAGTTGCGTCAATAATGCGAAGGTTGGCTTGATGAGGTACCAACCAGGCTACATCTTCGGCAGAAAGATTATTTCTCCGCATAATTTCAGCAGAAACATCTGCCATACCTTCTGTGGCTTTTTTAAATACCGCTCTACCCTCTTGTCGGATATAATGCTTCCTTTGCTCGACCGTTGACAGCGATGCGGGATGACAACTGCCTCCTCCCTCCTGAATCAGTAAATGATCGGTATCTCCCTCTGAGCGCTGAACGAAATCAATCAATCCTGTTCCATCTGATGAGGGTTCAAGAACGACGGCTCCGGCTCCATCTCCAAAAAGTATACAGGTATTTCGATCCGTATAGTCCACAATGGCACTCATCTTATCGGCTCCAATCACTAATACACATTTTTGACGACCGGCTTCGATCAGGGAAGCCCCAGTACTAAGAGCAAACAAAAAACCCGAACATGCTGCAGAAATGTCATATCCAAAAGCTTTATCGGCTCCGATCTCTTTCTGAACCAAACATGCCGTTGCGGGAAACATAAAGTCTGGTGTAACTGTAGCTACAATGATTGCATCTACATCTGATGCTTGTCTTCCTGCGGATTGTAAGGCTTCACGAGCCGCCTCAGAAGCCATAAACGATGTTGCTTTATCGGGGTCTTTCAGAATTCGTCTCTCACTGATCCCAGTACGGGTACGAATCCATTCGTCATTGGTTTCGACCAGCTTCTCAAGATCGGCGTTCGTTAGTACATCATTTGGCAGGAAATGACCAATTCCTGTAATTTTTGCAAGAATAGAAGGATGGGACATGAAATTTAGCTCTTTTGAAGAGAGTCAACGATCTTTTTATTCAGATCGAGCCTGACATATTTAGCTGCATTTAAAATCATATTTTTCATGGCAAGAGCGGAACTGCCTCCATGGCCTACCATACTTACGCCATTTACACCGAGGAAAGGTACCCCGCCAACATGCTCATAATTAAACGCTTGCAGAGATTCTTTTAGAAGAGAAATGAACTCCTGTTGTGCTTCCGCACTCATTTGTTTCTCTTTCATTTTTTTGACAATCATAACAGCAATCGCGTCAGGAATAGATTCACCGAATTTGAGCAGGAGATTGCCGATTAATCCGTCACACAAAAAAACGTCGGCCTTAGCTGGAAAGATATCGCGACCTTCAATATTCCCTACAAAGAAATTCGAAGCGGAGAGTGCTTTATAGGCTTCTCGCATGTCTTCTGTTCCTTTTTCGGCTTCTTCACCTACATTCAATAATCCGACTTTAGGCTTTTCGATACCCATCATTTCACGGGTATAGATCACTCCCATTCGGGCAAATTGAATATAATGGTCAGGTCTTAACTCAAGATTTGCGCCTGCATCAACCAAAAGTCTGAAACCCGATAAGGTTGGATAAACAGCTCCAATCGTGGGCCTAGATACCCCCTCAAGTTTTCCAAGGATGAGCATTGAAGCCGCAAGAAGCGCACCTGTATTCCCAGCACTGACAAAGGCATCCGACTTTCCCTCTTTCTGTTGAGAAAGACCTATCGTGATAGAGGAATGAGGCTTTGTTTTAACTGCAGAAGACGCAGATTCATCCATTCCGACGATTTGGGGTGAATGGACGTATTTGAGGTGACCAGAAGCGTAATGAGATAGATTCTCGATATGAGGCCTAACTGTCTCTTCAGGACCAAATAGTGTAATTTCGATACCTGAGTCTTCTTCAAGGGCTAATAAAGCACCTTTGATCTGAGCCTCAGGAAAGAGATCCCCACCTACAGCATCAACCCCGATCTTAATCATACGTCAATTCCGGTATTAACCGACGGTTTCAGTCGTATTGAGTACTTTACGACCTCTGTAAGTCCCGCATTTAGAGCATACATGGTGGTAACGATGCGGTTCACCACATGTTGGGCAAGTCGCAAGAGCCACTTGGTCAATCCCGTGATGGGATCTTCTTTTATCACGTCTAGACTTAGATGTTTTTCGTTTAGGATGTGCCATTAGTAGATAGCTTAGGTTTATTGAGTCAAAAATAGGTTGAAGACAGGATCAATTCACAATTGAATCTGTTTCCGATAATTTTTCTTTTAGCTCTTTGAGTTTAGTCCATCGAGGATCACGAAGATCCTGTTCGACCGGCTCTAAATCTATATCCCCAAATCGCTGAACTTGAAACTCGATAGGTTGTCCGGCTTCATCAAGAAAACGTGGATGTAGCGGTTGAGCTGGTAACGAAAGCAAGATGGAGTCCCTGAGATCATATGTTAGATCTATTGTCTCCCCATTATGTGAAAAAGAACGCTCAGCTACGTGTTCATCAGCGATGTTCGATGCCCCCTCTTTAAAGAGAACTTTGTATTCCGATTCAGAGGTGAATTCAAATGTTTCAAGTGATCGATAACAAACTAACTCAACGATTGCGGAAACGTTAAACTTGACCTCCGTAAAATATTCGGTCTTGAAAAACTCAAGAAACGCCTTTCCGCGCTTCAATAGTGGATCCCCATCAGTGAGAAGGTGCGCAGGTAAATCAATCTCCAGCTCACTCCTGCCGACAGGAATATCTAAATTCTTAAAATGTATGTTTTTTAGATCCACGTTGACGTGCGGTTATAAGAACTCGAGTTCCTCTATCATCTTTCAAACCCGCAATTAAGCAGGCACAAAGACTCCTAAAATACGCATAAATGCGCAGTCAAACAATGCAGATCTGTTAATTATAGAACTCAACAACCGAAAGATCGGAATTAAGTAAATAACCCAAACAATCTTTGCTCTACAAGCCCGATTACTGTACCCAGATCTTCGTTGTCATTCACGAAATCCAAATCATCGGTGTCAATAATCAACTTCTGATAAGGGTATCGATCAATCCAGGATTCATAAAGCTCATTCAATCGCTCCAGATAGTCAATACGAATAGTAGATTCATACTCTCTTCCTCTCTTCTGGATTTGACGTACCAGTGTTGGAACCTGCGCTCTTAGATATATCAAGAGATCTGGTGGCCTCAAGAAATGAACCATTTCATCAAACAGCGCCTCATAATTATGATAATCGCGTTCTGACATCAAGCCCATTTTGTGCAGATTTTTGGCAAATATCTCAACATCTTCATAGATCGTACGGTCTTGTATGAGTCCTCCGACACTATTCAACATCTCTTTATGATGTCGAAAACGAGTCGAGAGAAAGTAGATTTGAAGATTAAAACTCCACCTGCGCATATCCTCATAAAAATCCGATAAGTAGGGATTTCCGTCGACAGATTCAAAAAATGCTGTCCAATTAAAATGATGAGCCAGTGACTGCGTTAAGGATGTTTTTCCCGCACCAATATTCCCAGCAATGGCTATAAATCGTTTTTCTGTATGTGAAGTTGAGGTATGATCTGTCATGATGAATAAGATGCGTCGTTAAGCAGGGTACGCATTTCGAGTTTATAGGCTTCGACCCCTGGTTGATCAAAAGGATTAACATCAAGTAAGTAGCAATGAATCGCCGTTGTTAACTCATAAAAATAGATAAAAGCTCCTAAAGATGACTCATTTAGTTCAGGTAGAGTAATCATCGCAACAGGCACCCCTCCATTCGAATGTGCTTTGACAGTACCGTTTAGAGCGGATTGATTGACGCTAAAAAGGGTTCTTCCCGCCAGATATTCAAGGTCGTCACCCGCCTCTGGATCAGACGGGATTGTGTAATTTGCACTTTCTTTGTCAAGCACAAGCAAGGTTTCCATTAGGTTTCGACGACCTTCCTGAATGATTTGACCCAAGCTATGCAAATCCGTTGAATAAGAAGCTCCAACAGGAAATATACCCTTCAAGTCTTTTCCCTCACTCTCGCCCATCAGCTGTTGAATCCATGATGAAAATCCATTCAATTCGGGCTCAAAAGAACCGATAATATCTAATGCAATACCACGCTTGTAACAGGCAATTCGAAATGAGGCGTACTCTAAAGCAGTATCAGGCTTATTATCGTAGTAAGAGTAGGCCTTTACCGCACCATCCAACAAAGTAGTGATCTCCACTCCGGCCACGGCAAGAGGCAAGAGTCCAACAGGTGTTAGTACCGAGAATCTTCCTCCAACATCATCCGGAATGATGAATTTAGCATACCCTTCTTTCTCTACCATTCCATTAAGTTTGCCCCCCTCTGGACCAGTAATAGCCGTGATATGTTCCGATGCTCCTTGCCCGTACATTTCCTTCAGTACAATACGAAGTGCCCGAAATGAAATTGCCGTTTCAATGGTGGAGCCCGACTTGGAGATCACGATAACATGAACTCTTCGAACTTGACCATTCAGGGGTGTTTTAAGGTAGTCAAGCAATTGTGCTGTTTGCTTTGATCCCATATGAAAGCCGGAAAAAAGAATTTCCGGATTGGTCTTGGTAAAGGGATTGGTTAGTGCTTGTAGAATAGCTTTTGCTCCTAAATATGAGCCCCCTATTCCTGCGATAACTACCGTATCGGAGTGCTCACGAATCCAATTAGCCCGTCGCTTGACCTCTTGTACTTCTTCTAGGTTGGGATAAGAAAGTATTCTCCTCCACCCAAGCCACTCTGACCCTTTTCCAGTTCCTTCAACAACTTGTTTAAAGGCAATAAAAGCTAAGTTTTTGATCTGCTGAGCATCATCGGCCAATGTACGATACTCCGGCCAGGCCGAATCTGGATATACAGCTTCAAAATGTATCATCTGTTTATCTGATCTCCTTAACGTAAAAGTTTTGCCAATTCGAGAAGATTATAATCAATGTCTTTCTTTTTACTACAGGCAACTTTTAAAGGAGTAATATGGACTTTGTTATTGATGATTCCGACCATGACTCTAGAATGGCCTTCATGGAGTGCTATAACAGCTTGAGATCCCAAATGACTAGCCAACACCCGATCGCGAGCGGATGGAGATCCTCCACGTTGAATATGTCCCAGAATACAGACCCTCATCTCATATTTCGAAAAATCATCTTGAATCTTTTCGGAGAGTTTGAACGCCCCACCTGTCTCATCCCCTTCAGCTACTACCACGAGGCTGCTGCGTCTGTGCTCTTTTAAAATTTCTTTCAGGCTGGTACGGACATCATCCACATCTGTAGCCTGTTCTGGGAGTAAAATCAACTCAGATCCACTCGCTATTCCCGTTTCAAGTGCAATAAATCCGGTATCTCTTCCCATTACTTCAACCAAAAAAAGCCGATCGTGCGCATCCGCTGTATCTCGGATTTTATCAATGGCCTCCATCGCGGTATTCAGAGCCGTGTCATATCCAATGGTTTCATCGGTTCCAACAAGATCATTATCTATGGTACCTGGAACACCGAC
>JAURMN010000041.1 GCA_030830725.1 Balneolales bacterium
CCCACTAGATCCCGCTAAATCGATCTGGCAGGAGATTTCTGACGGCCAGGATCTCATCAAATTGGGCGAGCGCGAAGTCAATTCCCGCGCCTATGTGGCCAGATTCAATTTCAGCGGATCCGACCAACAAAAAAAGGTCACGGAGCTATCCGGTGGGGAGCGCAACCGCGTTCATCTGGCCAAAATGCTCAAAGAGGGAGCCAACGTTCTTCTGCTCGATGAGCCCACCAACGACCTCGACGTCAATACCCTTCGTGCACTAGAAGAGGCACTCCTCGACTTTGCCGGTTGCGCCGTGGTGATTTCTCACGACCGCTGGTTCTTGGATCGCGTCGCCACACACATTCTCGCCTTCGAAGGCAATAGTGAAGTGGTCTGGTTCGAAGGAAATTATCAGGAATATGAAGAGAATCGACGCAAACGCCTGGGCATTACTGACGACCAACCGCAACGCATTCAATACAAAAAACTGATGCGCGAATGATCGGGGTGACGGAATTTCCCGACGAGCTCGAGCAGGTGGTTTACTCCATCCTCGACGAAGAAGTGCCCCGATCAACGGTATTCCACGGCCGCCAACACACCCAGCGCGTCTTTCAAGCCGCCCGAACCCTTGCCGAAAAAGAAGCCCTATCTGAGGCCGATCAACTCCTCACCCTTACCGCAGCACTTCTTCACGACATTGGGTACCGCGAAACTAGGGTAAATCACGAGCGTATCAGCGCTGATTTTGGGCATGAAATCCTTCCAGACTTTGGCTACTCGCTCGCTCAGGTAGATCGTATTCATGCCTTAATCCTACTTACCGCTACACGTTCCACCACCTCTAGAGCATCTGCCGGCGACAACAAAGCATCGGAGTCTCTCTCCGAACAAATCCTTCTTGATGCATGTTGGGAATATTTCGGAGCTGAAGATCGTCTAGAGCAAATCGAACTTCTCTACAAGGAGGAGTTCCACAACGGACTCGTAACGGATCGAATTCGGTTTTATCAAAAATTAGTGGCACAAATCACGGTTCATACCTACTTTACGAAAACCGCACATGCGGTTTGGCAGCCGAATAAAATGAGTTTAAAACTATGGCTTGAGCGTGAGCTGCAACATTTATCCTTAGGCTAATCTTATCCCCTTATCCTATGAAGCGTATCCCTCATATGAAGCAAAAACCCCTATCCTTTTCTGCGCTGTTGTTCATCACCAGCTGCACCCTAGTCACTAACGTCCAGCAGGTAAACGCCCAACAAACAAGGACTACGCAATATTCGGAAGGTGAAGCTGGGTCCATCTTTTTCCCAGCCTTTGGCGGATTATCTGAAACCATCGAAACTCAGGTCCAAGCCTTCCAACTGGACACGCTTCTGACAGAAGATCATATTAAAATGCCCTGGGGAATCGCCTTCTTACCAGACGGTCACACCCTCATCACCGAGCGTGACGGAACTCTCCAACTGGTCAGAAATGGGCAACTTGACACTGAGCCTGTCGCCGGCGTCCCTGAAGTTTACGTTCGAGGTCAAGGGGGATTGCTCGACGTCGAAGCCCATCCAAATTACGCTTCCAATGGTTGGATCTATCTAAGTTATTCTGTACCAGGAGAAGGTGGAGGTCATACGGCTGTTATGAGAGCCAGACTTGATGCATCTAACACTCCTGCCACCCTCACCGAACAGGAAGAAATTTTTCACGGTGGGCCTTATACTCGAGCGCGTGTTCACTTTGGTTCACGTCTACAGTTTGACAGAGATGGGTATCTCTTTTTCAGTATTGGCGATCGAGGGGAGATGAATAATGCACAAGACATCACCCATTATTCAGGAAATGTATTTCGTATCCGTGACGACGGCTCCATTCCTGAAGACAACCCATTCACGAATGAACCCAAAGCAAAACACGAAATCTACTCCTACGGCCATCGTAACCCACAAGGTATGGCTATTCATCCTGTTACCGGACGCATTTGGACCCATGAACATGGACCCCGCGGGGGTGATGAAATCAATGTGATTAATAAAGGGGTCAATTACGGTTGGCCGGTTATTACGTATGGAATTGATTACGACGGTTCGATTATCTCCTATGAAACCGAGAAAGAGGGCATGGCTCAGCCTGTTCACTATTGGGATCCCTCGATTGCACCTTCCGGAATGGAGTTCATAGACGGGCAACGCTATCCGGTTCGATATCCGCAGTGGGAAAACCAGATGATCGTAGGGGCTTTGAAATTCCAGATGCTGGTCAGAGTGGAATTGGACGGCGAGACCTATGTGAAAGAAGAGCGTTTTCTGGAGGGAATCGGTCGGATTCGTGAAGTAGAACAAGGTCCGGATGGATACCTGTATGTCTTGTCAGAAGGCCCGAGTGCGCTGTATCGACTGATTCCGGCAGATCGATAGGAAATTCCTGGGGCTGTGGTGCGATATTACGAAAACACTTACCCGTCCCAGCCCTGCTCCCCAATAAGCGGCACAAAACTAAATCCGCTATACTCTTCGCGGGTAAACTGACCTTCAGCCGTTTTAATCAGTCGAACCATTGTCTGTGATTGTTGATCGCCAATCGGAATCACCAAACGACCGCCAACAGAAAGCTGTGCCACTAAATCATCGGGAATAACAGGTGCTCCTGCTGTCACCACGATTCCATCGTAAGGAGCAAAGGCAGACCACCCTTTTGTTCCGTCGCCATGTTTCAAACGAGCCCGACAACCCAACGCACGCAGAAGGTCTTTTGCGCTAAAGTAAAGGGCCTCATGGCGTTCCACGCTATAAACCTGTACACCTAAGTGACATAAAACAGCGGCTTGGTATCCCGATCCGGTTCCGATTTCTAAAACTTTGGATCCTTTCGCGACCTCCAGCAACTCGGTCTGACGAGCCACGGTAAAGGGTTGCGAAATGGTCTGCTCTTTTCCAATCGGAAGAGCACTGTCTTCGTAGGCGCGACTTTCAAGTGCCGAACTCACAAATGCATGTCTGGGAATGGAAGCAATTGCCCCTAAAACAGCCTCGTTTTGGATTCCCTTTTCGCGCAGGTTCTCGACAAGTCGATGGCGATGGGTGATAAATTTGGGATGATCGAGCATTCGGTCAAGAATAGCGAATAGGATAACTCAGGTGATGATCGCATGTTAATGGGCAAGTTTACCAAAAAACAGACTAAACTGCCTGTTGGTTTTCCTTGATTTGATGTTATTTTTAGGAAAATTTTTGTGAATTCGTCTTCGAAAGGCGTTTGGATAAGATCTTTCGAGGATTCGTTCTACACCATCACCTGGTTTTTGGTTCATGGCGGCATCTAAAAAATATTTTTCTCTTCTCATTACCCTTCTAATTGTGGTAGTGGGTGCGGTCTCTCTCTCGGATGCGTTGTATGGGCAGGATGCGATTTCGGAGTCAGTTCAGAGTATTAGTCAGGATCTTGCACAGCAAGAGCCCCAGGATGCTGTACAAGAAATTTCAACTCAGAAAAGTTCAAACCAGGAAATTTCTACTTCGACCGCCGAAAGTACATCGACCATCGATAGCTCTCCAAATGCTGAAGACTCTGTGTATGGCACGTGGCTGAGTGTGTTGCCGCCATTAGTAGCCATTGGCTTTGCGCTCGCCTTTCGTCAGGTGCTATTTGCATTATTCATCGGCATCTGGATGGGTGCATGGCTGGGCGGAGATATGAGTCTGATTTCGCTTTTTCCCACTTTTTTTGCCAGTCTCACCGACTATGTGGTGCCTTCCACTGCTGATGAGGGGCACATGAGCATCATTATCTTTACCATCATGATCGGAGGGATGGTTGGGGTGATTACCGATAATGGGGGTACCCGCGGAGTGATTCATAAGCTTTCGAGTTATGTAAAAACCAAAATCCATGGCCAAATACTCACTGCAATCATCGGATTCCTAGTCTTTTTCGATGATTATGCTAATACTATGGTGGTAGGGAATACAATGCGACCTCTCACAGATCGTCTTCGAATCAGCAGGGCTAAGTTGGCATATTTGGTAGATTCAACGGCGGCTCCAGTTGCTACATTGGCTCTAATAAGTCCATGGATTGGCGCGATGGTAGGATACATTAGTACGGCTGAGGAAGGAATTCCGGAGTTTACCGAAGCAGCCTACAGTGTGTTTATTAATTCGCTTCCTTATAATTTTTATGCCTTTTTTACACTGATTTTTGTACTGATGATTGCAGCGTCTGGGCGTGATTTTGGGCCTATGCTCAAATCTCGTATCGAGCTTTATAAGGCTCAAAAAGATCCAAAGCTCGACAAGTACAATCTCTACAAAGAGCATATTGAAAAAGATGAAGCAAAACAGACCCAATCGCACTGGATAAATGCAGCCATACCCATTTTGATTTTAATTGGTGGTGTAGTTGGAGGGCTCCTAGTTACCGGTGAGGGGGATACTCTTCAAGATATCATTGCCACTGCTGATTCCTATGCTGCGCTCTTGTGGGGTTCTCTATTTTCTTTAGTGGTTGCAATTGGGATGACAATTGCCCAAAAACTTTTGACCGTGAACCAGGCTCTTGAGGGCATGTTTAAGGGCATGCATGTGATGTTTGACGGCCTCTTGGTTTTAGTCTTAGCTTGGGCACTCAGTCAGGTCACTTATGATCTTGGCACAGCAGATTATTTGGTATCGGTTTTCGGAGCAAACCTCAATCCGTTCATTTTACCAGCTATCGTATTTGTCTTATCAGCCGCTACGGCGTTTGCAACGGGATCCAGTTGGGGAACAATGGGGATTCTCATGCCATTGGTTCTGCCATTAGTTTGGTCTTTAGGCATTGAATATGTCCTTGATACGGAGACCATTTCTACGTTAATGTATGCTAGTGTGAGCGCAGTTCTGGCCGGTTCGGTGTGGGGCGATCATTCTTCTCCGATATCCGATACGACGATCCTGAGTTCTCTGGCCACGCAATGCGATCACGTGGAGCATGTGAATACTCAATTTCCTTACGCATTAGTTGGAGGATTGCTCTCGATAGGCGCTTATCTGGCCGTGATTGCACTTGGACTCCCTTGGTGGGCTGCGTATGGGATCGGAATCGGAATCATTTGGGTTACAATACGAGTGTTGGGTAAAAGTCCTGATCCAGCCGAATTCTCTTGAATGGGCCAGAAGTGACTGTTTTATTTACTCCTACTTTTGCACCTACACTTCACGACTTGGCGATAATGCTATACGCCAATCAAACTAGTTTGGCTCGAATACTTCTTGCCGATACCCTTGTATTTTCTCGAAAAAGTCGGGTTCACAGAGCGCAAATTCGGACCAATAACGGCACGATTTGGATTCAGATTCCTATCCATCCAGAAGATCGAAAGTCAAAACTCAGCGATACTCGAATTGATCCGGATAAAAGTTGGGTTAAATTGATGATGCAGACACTCGAAACGGCATACGGTGGCAGTCCGTATTATGAGGAGTATATACCGTGGTTTGGAGATATCTTAGAAGAATCTCCGGGAACTCTTTTTTTACCCATAGCCTTGCGGTTTCGACATCGAATCTTTGAATTTTTACATCTGCCGGAACTCAAAAACGCGGAGGTGTATTGGAGCGCGCTTCCAAAAAAAGAAGCGACTCAAAAAGGAGTGGTTCACCAAGGAGTGGATCAACTTGAATTCCACCCCCTCTACCAAGAGCCGGACAGCAAAAATTACATGCCTCAAATTGCTCAATACCCAACCTTTCCCTTCCAACATCCGAAATATTCGCAACACTTTGGCGGCTTCGTTCCAGGTTTGAGCCTGTTAGATCTTCTCTTTGAAGTCGGGCCTGAGAGTTGGAAAGTGATAGACTCTATCCGATCTAGCGAAGCGGTTTAAAATTGGTCAATCCTGTCTGAATTTGCTGGAAAGGAACGGTAGACTGCCCTATGTAAATCGATAAAGATGGGTAAATGATGGAGAAATATACTCCGATCAGTGGTATACCCATCGCCAATATTCTTGACAGACAAGGTCGTATATGCTACTATGTGGTTGGAGTCGTTACCCCAAAAAGAACTTGTTCCAAGGCTTAAACATTTACTATCGGAGGAGATCTTATGAATGATGCACACATTCACATTGCTTTGAATCACTTCCCCCTTATTGTTCCAATTATCGGGGTCTTTTTGTTATTGGCAGCATACGGACTGAAATCAGAGGTACTCAAACGTGCGGCACTGCTACTTTTCGTATTCGGGGGCCTGACGGCATATCCAGCTTATGAATCTGGAGAGAACGCTGAGGAAATTGTGGAGGAGATTCGGGGAGTGGAACACGAGTACATTAATAAGCATGAAGAAGATGCCGAAACCTTTTCTTTGCTCAGTTATATACTCGCCGCAGTTGCATTCCTCAGCTTCTTGGCGTCATGGAGAAAATTTCCTTTTTCCAGCGTACTTAGCGTGGGAACACTCTTATTTAGTGTTATTGTGATCTATTATGGAGTGCTAACCGGAACTAGCGGTGGTGAAATCCGGCATCCTGAAGTCCGGCAAGACGGAATTCAGGTACTTTACAAAGATTGAGTGACGGGTCAGATTACACCGTCACTCCTTTAAGTCTCGGAGTCACTCCTGCGAATTAAGCTGTCACACCCTCGCGAATGGTATCAAATGCCTGAGCTAAATCTGCAGTTAGGTCATCAGCAGCTTCAATTCCCACAGAAAGACGAATCAAGGAATCTTTAATTCCTGAGGCCAATCGGCGCTCGCGTGGCACAGATGCATGAGTCATTTTTGCAGGTTGACAGCAGAGACTTCTCACGCCGCCCAGACTTTCGGCCAATTTGAAGTATTTGGTAGAGCTGACAAACGCGATGGCAGTTTCTTCGGTGTCTTGCTTTAAGGTAAAGGAGACAATCCCACCAAATAAACCTTTTTGTTGGCGTTTCGCCACGTCGTGGTTCTTGTGCCCCTCAAGACCAGGATAATAGACTTGATCCACATCGGGATGTTCCGCCAGAAAACGAGCCACTTTCATGGCATTCTCACACTGTCTTTCCAC